>JASLJP010000101.1 GCA_030152425.1 Aquirhabdus sp. | reverse complement strand
GGCAGCGCGCTATTGATCGTATAGGTTGTGTTTCTATCAAGAATAATAGTACCTGCGGTATCGGTACCGACACAGCCACCCACTTTCTTGGTCGGATCCCCGCTATTCACGGCTTTGATGGCGTCTCGTAGGGAACAGACTGAGGGATTAGTGCTTGTATCGATATCGGCCGTCGTCGTGACCGTAATACTGGCATGGGCTTGGGCAGCCATACACAACAAACCTAAACTTACTATACGTTTAAGCATAAACGCGCACTCCAATTTTGCGTATTTTTAGCATCCATGACACTATTTCTTGTGATTGACACATCGGCATATGCTCAGCGCGATACCGGATCGTCACACGAGCAGCTTGTTTGTTGCCCTGATCACATAATATCTACACGCCTCTGGCCTATTTAATCCAGACACAGCATACAAAACGGCAGGCAAAAAGACAGACCTAAATCAAACTTTTGCCATCTTACTACATAGCACCATCTGTCTAACAAGTGTTTTTCGTTAAAACTTAACCACTGGTGACCACCTGCAGATTTCAGCCGATCAACGCCCTATTCACTCTCTTTAAAGAGTTCGGCCTGTAATGCAGCATCTTCTTCTGCAAGAGTAATGGTGTCCTGATCGATCATGGCGAGCGTCTGGCGTATAAGTGCTAAACTTGGCTTGCGGCGCTGCGCCTGAAACAGTGGCTTAAAACGGGCTAAGGTTTTGAGCATCAGACCGGGGCGCTGCGGCCCATACTCAATCAAATGTTCGGTAATTGCAGGATCAAAATGCCAGCTATTACGCTTAAGGACTGCAGACAACAGCGCACGACGATCTTCACTGTTTTCACCTGCGGGCAGCCCAAAGCTGGCCGCCTGTGCCAGACGTGACTGCAGATCTGGCAAGCCAATCGGTAGTTGAGTCGCCGGACTACGGGCAACAAACACCAACTGGACCTGCTGGCTGCGATTGATCAAATGATAGATCGCTTCCTCCCAATGCGGCAAACCGACGATTTTGTCCAAATCATCCAGCGCAATCAGATCGAAAGACTCCAATGCTTGCAGCACCTCAGTCGGCGCATCCACCAGCTCGATCAGCGACACCTGAATCGCAGTACGCCCCATATCCAGATAGGACTCGCAAAGTGCCGACAGGAGATGTGTTTTCCCCGTATCGGCGACGCCATGAATAAAGCAGCGATCAAGCAAGCCCGCATGCAACTGACGCATCGCATCAATCACACTCGCCCAGCCCGGACCTGCAAAATCACTGATGCGGGCATCAGAGCGGATATCTATCGCAAGATTCAGTTGACGCATCAATCTCTCTGCGGCGTAGTCGATTGCAGCGGATTTTGCGCAGTCGCAGCTTCTGTTGCAGGATGGGTCACTGGCGGGCTCGTTTCTGGGGTATTCAAGTCATGGGCATCGGTAGGTTCAAGCTGCAAATCATAACCCACCGTCGAGGGTTCGGTAAAACTATCTGCAAGCGTAATCGGCTGCGATGCCGAATAAAACGTCGTTCCCTGATAAAACTCATGCAGATGACGGAACAATACCACCAAGATCGCCGCAACGGGCAATGCGATCAGCATGCCCACGATTCCACCCAGCTGCGCGCCGGCCAGCACCGCAAAAATAACCGCAACTGGAGAGAGGCCGATCCGATCCCCCAACAAAAACGGCTGTAGCACATAGCCCTCGATCACCTGGCCTACCATAAAGACCACACCCACCAGTGCCATATGTTGCCAGTTGAATCCATACTCGAACACACACGCAATCAGTGCAGCCAGCAAGCCCACCGTAAACCCCATATACGGGATAATACTGAGCAGACCAGCCACGATGCCGATGATCAGCCCGACCGAAATCCCGACCAGTTGCAACCCAACCGCATACACGATCCCGAGTAGCACCATCACCAGCAACTGACCTTTCACAAACGCCCCCATGACCTCATCACACTCATGCATGATCTGCATGGCTTTCGGCTCCATACGACGCGGAATCAATCCATGTAAGCGATCCAGCATCGCACGCCAATCGAGCAAAAAATAAAAGGTGACAATCGGAATCAACACCAACAGGCTCAACACGCCAATGATGTTCATCCCCGACTGCGCCAAGCGGGTCAGCATTTGCTGGGTATCGTCCAGATTATAATGCGACTGCAAAAACGTGGTGATCCATGCCGTCACCACATTGAGGTTAATCCGGCTCGTCTCGATATGCAGGGTATGCTGCAACCACGGCCGGAGCGACGTGTTAAGCCAGATGATGGCATTGGGAATATTGGCACGGGCATATAAGATCTGATCCCACACCAGCGGCACTAGGTACCAGGCCACCAACACCACGACCACACCGATGGTGAGAAACACCAATCCAATCGCCAGCCAACGGGGGATATGGACGATACGCATGACCGTTTCGACCAAGGGATTGAATAAATAAGCCAAAACCATCGCCGCAATAAACGGCATCAGAATTGGGGACAATTGGCCTAGCAACCACAGAGCCACATACAAAAGTCCCAACAGACCAACCAGCGTTATGCCACGGCGCACAAAAACATCCATCCTTTGTTACTCCAGACCTCGTCGGTCGCTGCTGACTCAATGACAAATCAAATCGTAGTGAGGCGTTTACTGCCAACCAACAGCATATCGGCAGGCGATGACAACCCCATGCCACCATACTAAGTTATATTTTTTAAAATCAACAACAATGCTACATCAATCTGTAAAAAAGACAATTTCACAGACGACTTGCACAAAGTTACAGCAATTAGCATGCAAAAAATCACCCTGCGCACGAAATCTACAGCGCATTCGCAGTATAATCCGCAAGCCTATGCGGAGAGCTTGCCATGACATCATCAACCCCTATTTTACCTCAATCCACAGCCACAACTGACTCAACGAAATTGAGCTATAAGGATGCTGGGGTCGATATCGAAGCTGGCGATCATCTGGTCGAACGCATTAAATCCGTTGCCAAACGCACCATGCGCCCTGAAGTCATGGGTGGTCTGGGTGGTTTTGGCGCGCTGTGCCGTATTCCTAAAGGCTACACCGAGCCGGTACTTGTTTCAGGCACTGATGGCGTGGGCACCAAACTGCGTTTGGCTTTGCAACTGAACCGCCACGACACCATCGGCATCGACTTGGTCGCCATGTGCGTCAATGACCTGTTGGTCTGCGGTGCAGAACCCTTATTTTTCCTCGACTACTATGCCACAGGTCATCTGAATGTCGATGTCGCCGCCAATGTCGTCACCGGTATCGGGGCAGGTTGTGAGTTGGCAGGCTGCGCCTTGGTCGGCGGTGAAACCGCTGAAATGCCGGGTATGTACGAAGGCGAAGACTATGACCTCGCAGGCTTCTCAGTCGGCGTAGTCGAGCATGACAAGATCATTGACGGCAAAAAAGTACAAGCGGGCGACGTGCTGATCGGTCTGGCGTCCAGTGGCGCTCACTCCAACGGCTACTCGCTGATTCGCAAAATCATCGAAGTCAGCGGTGCCTCGCTCGACGAGACCTTGGATGGCAAATCCTTGGCCGACGTGGTCATGACACCAACGCGTATTTATGTCAAAAATCTGCTGCAGCTCGGCAAAACCATCGACATTCATGCCATGGCACATATTACGGGCGGCGGCTTGCCCGGCAACCTGCCTCGTGTATTGCCTGCAGGCACGCGTGCCGTCGTCAACACCCAATCGTGGCAGTGGCCAGCGCTGTTTAACTGGTTGCAAAGCAAGGGCAATGTCGACACCTACGAAATGTACCGCACCTTTAACTGCGGTGTCGGCATGGTCGTGGTCGTCGCTCAAGCAGACGCCCAGACAGCACTCGAGCAACTGACGGCACTGGGCGAGACCGCGTGGATCATGGGTCAAATCGAAGCGGACAGTGCCGCGACACTCGACGCCAGCGACACTGTACGAGTATGTTTAACTTGACCAAAATCGTCGTCCTTGCCTCAGGCAATGGCACCAATCTGCAAGCGCTGATTGATGCCAACCACGCTGGCCGCATCCGTGCGGAAATCGCCGGGGTCATTTGCAATGTGCCGGATGCCTACGCACTGGAGCGGGCACGACTTGCCAACATTCCTGCACTGGTGATCGACCATACCCAGTTTGCTGATCGCAGCGCCTTTGAAGCCGAGATCAGCAAAGTTCTGCATGAGTGGAAAGCAGAGCTGATCGTATTGGCAGGCTTTATGCGCGTGCTCACGCCCGCATTTGTCAACCGTTACAGCGGCCAGATGATCAACATCCACCCCTCCCTGCTCCCTGCCTATCGCGGCCTGCGTACCCATGAGCGGGTCATGGCAACCGGAGATCGCAGCCATGGCTGCTCGATCCACTACGTGACCTCTGAGCTGGATTCAGGCGCTGTCATCGCGCAAGCGGTGATGAACGTCAGCGCCAAGGATGACCTCACCTCGATCAAAGGCAAAGTACAAGAACTCGAGCACCACCTCTATCCGCTGGTGGTGTCCTGGATCGCCGCTGGCCGTATCGCCCTGTTGGGCAATCGCGTCTATCTTGACGGCCAAGAGCTGCAAGACCCGATCCGAATCTGTCTGTAACGCCGTAGCATCAACCTACATCTACACCTGCACCTTCCCCTGTCTATCCTCCAAAGATATACAGGGGAGTACTCGTATCCCGACC
>JASLJP010000069.1 GCA_030152425.1 Aquirhabdus sp. | reverse complement strand
CATCGAACGTACCGGTGCAGGCAACGGCGACCTGATTTTCTTTGGTGCGGATAAAGCCAAGATCGTCAATGACGCGATGGGTGCACTGCGCATCAAGATCGGCCACGATCTGGGCATGGCCACCTGTGAGTGGGCGCCACTGTGGGTCGTCGACTTTCCGATGTTTGAAGAAATCGGCGAAGGTCAATGGACCTCGGTGCATCATCCCTTCACCCTGCCGAAAGTCAGCGTTGAAGAGATGAAAGCCAACCCAGGTGCTGCGACCTCAGTCGCCTATGACATGGTGCTGAACGGTACTGAACTCGGTGGCGGTAGCTTGCGTATCTATACCCTCGAGATGCAAAAAGCCGTATTTGAAGCGCTGGGCATCTCCGATGAAGAAGCGGCTGACAAATTCAGCTTCCTGCTCGACGCCCTGAAATACGGTGCACCGCCGCATGGTGGCTTGGCCTTCGGTCTGGATCGTCTGATCATGCTCATGACTGGCGCATCGTCGATCCGTGACGTCATCGCATTCCCGAAAACCAAAACTGCTGAATGCCCACTGACCCAAGCCCCGGCACCCGTGGAGCCGAATCAACTGCGTGACTTGGGCATTCGTCTGCGTGAAAAAGTAAAAGCGGAAGAACCTAAAGCGTAATACTGCAGGTTTAACCCCAAAAAAGCCCAATCCTATGATTGGGCTTTTTTTGCATGTGAAGGTGTTTTATCAATGTGCCCACTGACTCACAAGCACGATCTTGCCGCTCGTGTTTCCCGTAGCCAATAACTCATGCGCACGCCTTGCTTCTCGCAGTGGCATCTGAGCGGCGACCACTGGACGGAGCTTGCCCTCTGCCAGCAGACCCAGCAATTCGCTCAAGGTCGCGCGATACCATGTATTTTCCGTTTTGACGCGGTGCGGGATGGCACAAATGCCAATCTGTTTACGGTCAGGAATCATATGGAGCAGGCCTAGCTGCAGCACACCAACTACCATCGGCAACCTGCCGCCATAGCCACTGGATTGAAAGGCATAGCTGGTAAAGCGACCACCGCGTTTAACACATCGGTAGGTGCGCCATATGTTTTTGCCCCCGATCGGATCGAAAGCCGCATCAACACCTAAGCCATCCGTCTCCGCTAATATCCGCTGAACAAAA
Source organism: Aquirhabdus sp. (assembly GCA_030152425.1). Taxonomy (GTDB): domain Bacteria; phylum Pseudomonadota; class Gammaproteobacteria; order Pseudomonadales; family Moraxellaceae; genus Aquirhabdus. Next base: position 3,375 of record JASLJP010000069.1, on the reverse strand, counting down.
TCCTGATGCTGATAGTCAATCGCGACGACGCCATACTGCTCTAATACTCTATGTTTGGCGGCTGAAGCCGTGCCATACATCTGCAACCCTGCCAGTTGACCCAACTGCATCAGTGCCGTGCCGACACCTCCCGCAGCGCCGTGGATCAGTATGCTCTGCCCCTTGGGCAACAGTCCGAGCTTGCGGTGCGGAGATAACAAGGCATAGGCGGTCAGGTAGTTGAGGATCAATGCCACAACCTCGACAGGATCACAGCCCTCAGGAACAGGCACTGCTAACTTGGCGGGCAGACATTGCATTTCGGCATAGCCGCCGAACTTTGGATTTAGCGCCGCGACCGTCTGACCGATCTGTAGGGTCGTGACATCGCGGCCGACTGCATCAACCACACCCACCAGATCATAGCCCGGTGTAAATGGTAACCTCGGTGCCAGCGGATAACCGCCGCGCTGAGCCATGAGATCTGAAAACCCTACACCTGCCGCGATGAGCTTGACCCGCACCTCATTCGGTTTTGGTTCGATCCGTGCAGCATCAACCACCTGCAGGACATCTGCAGCCCCGTATCCGGTCTGAAGGATCTTATAAAACTCAGCCATATGATTTCCCCTGATTGCCCATCGAAATCAACGCACAAATCAACCCATCGGCATCACACAACATATCCTCATGCCCTGTATTCAAATCACATCAATGAGTAGTGGCGTTAAACTAGAACATGTTCTAGAATACATTCTAATTTAGGTCGTTTTCTAAACGATGTCAATAGAGCGTTTGCGGGAGTCGTGCAGGTATGCGTCAGAACAGATTAAGCGATGAAGTGCGCGAGCGCGTGACGACGACGGCGCAAATGCTTTTTGTCGAACGCGGCTATGAGCAGACGACCATCCGTGAAATCTCAGCCGCCAGTGGCGTCTCGACCGGCAGTATTTATCACTTCTTTTTAAGTAAGGAAGATATTTTCCTCGATGTGGTTCGGCATGGCTTTAAGCTGACTCAACAAAGCGCAGAGCAACGCTCTCCTTTCGACGATCCGTTGCTGGCACTAAGTCTCAAATGGGCTGAAATCGTGCGACTGGTCACAGCGGATATCAGATTTGCTGAATTATTTGCCGTGGCGTATCGCTCATGGCGGATTTCCGAAGTGATCATCCAAACGGCCTGCCAGCAGCACCAAGCGCTACTGGCCGATCAATTGCCCAATTGGCAGGAAAATGATTTTTTAGCGGCGACCCTCATCGTCAAAGGGTCGCTGGCCAGCATTGTCGACGAGCGGATACATCTGGATCGTCTGACTCTGGCACAGCGGATCAGCGCGGTCTTAGTCGCCTCACTCACCGTATTTCATACAGAGCCTGCAGTCGTGAGTCAAACGATAGCACAGGTGCTGAGCATCATGCAGATCGACGCATAACGCTTAAAGGTGAGTATTAAGCGCCGCCTTTATATACCCGCCTGATGAAACGCCTCACCTGCCCTGATCGGATCACCCGTCGCAGCAAAGGTATCCAGCCAGACTTGATACTGGGCGATGGCGGGGTGTTGCCACGGATGGAAATCAGGGCGGAAGTAGTCGAGCCATGATTTGGCCATCGGTGCCAGCATGCCTTTACGGCCAAAGATTTTCGGCAGGCCACGACGTGCGAGGCCTAGGCGCTCACGTAGGGTAAAGCCATCGGCTTTGAGAAAGTCGTGGGTGTGGCGCATAGACTCGTAGGTGAAATGGGCAGTCAGATAGATCATCGCGGAAGCGCGTACGGCATAAGAAATCTGAGCGGTTTTGAGTACGTCAAAGGCCACGGCTTTGTGTTCCATTTCTTCGACCGAATGCCACGCCAGCATGGCACGCACACGGTAGTCGGCGCCCGCCATGGTCTGGGTACTGGAGAAGAAACACTCCGCCATCAACGCAGTGATATGCTCACAGGCAGCCGTAATGGCAAGATTATATTCGGGTGAAAAATTCTTGAGCTGCCATGCAAACACTTTCTTCTGCCATGCGACAAGCGCTTCGATGGGCATGCCTTGCTCTTGCAGCAGTTGATTAAAGTCGGTGTGAACGATGCCGTGCTGGCCTTCTTGGCGCATGAAGTCTTTAACTTCTTGCTGTAATTTAGGATCAGTGACGACGTGGCGCAGTTGACGTACACTGCTGATGAAGTAGCGTTCGCCTTCTGGAAATGTCGCGCTAACACCGTCAAAGAAACGGGTCAGGTACGGGTCGTTGTTCATCCAAAAACGAGGGATACTATCGTCCAGTTTGAAGTCCAGTTTTTCCCGAACGACGATGTCGTTTTTCAGGTTGCCGTATTGGGTATTCGCAATCATATTCATGGTAGGTCTCGTACCGTCGTGTTTCGATAGGTGCAGTATTGCGCGATTTATCCAATAAAAATTGACAATGCTCGTCTTTTTTTATACAAATGACGACATGAAAGCACTTCTCCCCTATCAAAATGCCTATATTAGCCACGGCTATTTACAGCTCCTGATCGCCTATATCCAGCAGGAGCATCCCCAGCCGGATCAACTGCTTGCATCGTTGGGCTTAAATACTGCTGGCAATATTAGCGCCGTTCAGGACAAAACTGGTCGCATCCCGCTGTCCGACTTTGCCCAAAAATTACAACAGGTGCAGCAGGAGATGAATAGGCTGGGACTGGATGACGACAACCTCGCCATCCAGATGGCCAAGGTCATCAATCCCTCTCATTTTGGGGTGCTTGGCTATCTGATCCTCGCCTGCGCCAATATGGCGGAAGCATTACTGCTGCTGAATCGCTATGCCCGTCTCTTGGATGACCACTATACGATGACCACCGAAATCGGTGCTGATACCGTGGTGCTCACGTGGGACTTGGGAATGCATGAAGATGTGCTGTTCTTTGAGATGGGTCTGGCGTCGATGGTACAGTTTATGTCCAACCTGACTGGCCTTGCACCGCCGCTGACCGTGATTCATCTGACGTCTAAACCGAAAGCGAATCGTGCGGTGGTCGAAAATTTTTACCTCTGCCCTGTGCTCTACGAGCAGCCGCTGATGCGTTTGGAGTTTGCTACGTCCCTACTGGCAACACCGATCAAACAGGCAGACAAAGCGCTACTGGATCTATTGTCCATCCAAGCGGATCAAGCCCTAGCGCTCCTCCCGCAAGGCCGTGAGTGGGAACAAAAGGTGCGACAGGAAATCGTACGGCTATGCCATGAAGCCGTCCCGACACTGGATAAGGTCGCCAGCAACTTGTGCATCACGCCTCGCACGCTGCAGCGCCATCTTGCGGCGGAAGGGCTACGCTTTCAGCCGCTGCTTGATGAGACCCGACGTCATCTGGCTGAGCAATATCTCCATGAGGGGCGGCTTCAACTGACCGATAT
>JASLJP010000008.1 GCA_030152425.1 Aquirhabdus sp. | reverse complement strand
ATACAGCGTGCTTCGGCGCTGGGTGCAGGTTTTATCCTGGCGACCGAGGATTTAGAGATCCGTGGGGCAGGGGAGCTTTTGGGCGAAGAGCAGAGCGGCAACATGCAGGCTATTGGCTTTAGCTTGTATATGGACATGCTGGAACGTGCGACCAAAGCGATTCAAAATGGTAAGGCACCCAATCTAGATGCACCATTATCGCTCACCAGCGAAATCAATCTGAATCTGCCAGCACTGATCCCCGATGGCTATCTGGGCGATGTGCACCAGCGTTTGTTGTTTTATAAGCGCATCAGCCATGTTGCAACCTCAGAGCAACTGAATGAAATCCGCGTAGAAATGATGGATCGCTTTGGCATGCTGCCAGTGCAAGCGCAGAATCTTTTTCATGTCCATCGCATCCGGATCCATGCGGAGAAGCTCGGCATTGAAAAAATGGATTTTAATGCCAAGGGCGGTATTATCGAGTTTGCCACCGATACGCCGGTCGAAGCGATGACGATTATAAAAATTATTCAAGCGAAACCAAGTTTTTATAAGATGGAAGGTGGTCGGCGCTTACGTGTCACAGTCAGCCTGATAGAAGAAAAACAACGCCTCGAATTTATCCAAGAACTGTTGGAAAAAATGAGTTAAAGCCGCATCCAGATGCTCGCTTTTCCATAATTTGGTATAAATATTGCTTTTATTCTTAGAGTGTATAGCGTCGATGCGTATTGACCCAAGGTCCATGCGCAGGCTATAAATGCACCTGCAACTTGCGTAAATACTGTTAACCAAACTCCATAAAACGGAGTGGATTTAGCTTGTTATACTCAAGTCTACTGATGAGGTGAAAATCAGGCATTTGATATTCAAAATTGATGTTTAGTCGTGCGGATCGTGAGTCGTAAACCTACTGCGTAGCACTACACCATTCACACAAATGACATGATTGTGTCATGTGATCATCATCTGATTTTGGTCTACTCATTATACCTGAATGTGATTCTTTGAATCGACGCAAACCCATCGATAGTACGTGGTCTGCAGGAAGCTTAAGCATTTAGGAGAAACCCGCCGTGTAAGGTTGAGCGGATGGGTTTAAATCGCAAGTGTCGTGGCGCTGCTTGAATGACGCGCAAGCCACGCATTCAGCGCAAATGCTGCGCAAATAACGAACGGGCTGACACACGGATCGCACAGATCTGCATACAGCCCTTATGAAAATAGAAAGTAGAGGAAGATAGAAAGATGATGACGATGACAGTACATGCGGCCTTTGAGTTTGAAGCTGAAGAGCATGATTTAGAGTTCGAAAATGGTGGCTACGATATCGCGGATGATGCCGTAGAACTGTAATCCACCGCGGTAGCATAAAGACTCACAGATGGTGGGTCTTTTTTCTGTCCAAAATTTGTATTCCGGGACTGGGCTGTGCCTGCGTACGGTCGGTAACAAAGTGTGAATTGTCCCGACGCACTTACACTAATGCGATAGAGCTGTGGTAACATTGCTCACTTTGAAACTCATGGCTTTGGCTTGTTTATGTTTAGTTTGCATCCAAGACTCGCGCAGGACACCTTCCTGATTGGCGATTTCCCACTGTCTACATGTCGTCTGATGAATGACATGCAATACCCATGGCTGATTCTGGTGCCGCGTGTTTCACAGGTCAAAGAGCTGTTTGAACTGTCGGCACAGGATCAGGCGCAATTTTTGCGTGAGTCAAGCTGGTTGTCTAGCCAGTTGGCCAAAACCTTTCGTGCAGACAAAATGAATGTCGCGGCATTGGGTAATCAAGTGTCCCAACTGCATTTTCATCATATCGTCCGCTATCAAAACGATCAGACTTGGCCCAATCCAGTGTGGGGCAACCCATCGGTCAACTATACCGTCGAGGCACTGACGCGCATGCGCCAAACATTGATGCTCGCGCTACGCGGCCAAAGTGAAATGCCTTTCGACTGGAAAATGGACTAAAACCTCAGATTGCCATGTTTACAGGCGTTTTCTTGATGAGATGCCTAAACATGGCGCTGATCGGCCTTTCAATGGCCGTGTAATCGCGTCATGATTCGCAGCAGCACAGGATGTGGCCTGTTTCTTTGTGCGCAAATAACATCAATGGATAGCGAGACGCAATAAGCACTTGCGAGGATGACGTTTTTCTAGGATGAATGACTTTGACACAGTCATGATTAGCTATATGTGACAGCCCCGATCTGGCGTGTTTACTGACATCATTCCACTCACATGAGCAATATTTATGGCATTTGATCCTCCAATCGGCTTCTTTCAGCGGTTTGGTCAGCAACGCAGCATTGCCACTGCCCTTGTGTTTATCACCATCTTTTTTACCAGCTTGGTCGATCGCAACGACATCTCGTTTATTAGCCTGAATACCACGCTGTTCGTCTTGTTGATGCTGTTAAAACCGTTTATCGATTTTCGACTGGCGATTTTCATGCGCAACCGTTTTAAACTTGCACACCCCAATGCATTGTCTGAGTTAGGCAAAGACAGCGACATCCTCTGGCCGATCGTGTTGGTTGATGCGATCTATGTTGGCATTGCGATTGGTTTTCTGCATTGCTTGCTGATCCCAAGCTTGGTCTTTCTATCGATGCTGATCTGTAGCTTGATCGAATTGGGCAGTTTGTTACTGGCTGCAGGCAGTATCTTGCTGTGTTTATCGGCAGGATGTCTGACCAGCTACCTGTTGGGCGTGGATATCCAAAAAGTCTTATTCCATACCGATGCCATGCATGGCAGTAGCACCGCACTCAGTATCGTCAGCATGGTCTGTTTGGTGGTCTATATCTCGACGATATTAAAAGACGCCGAAAAGAATGTGCAGGTAAACAAGCACAAATACATCGAGTCAGAAAAAAAGAATCACCACTACATCCAGATTGCCAACAAAATAGCCCGCTATGCGCCAAGTCAAGTGTGGCAGGCCATCGTCAACGATAGCTTTGAATCACGGATCTACAATAAGCGCAAAAAACTCACCATCTTCTTTTCCGATATTGAAGGTTTTACCGATCTCTCAGATCGTCTGTCTTCCGACGATCTGGCCGCGCTGTTGAACACCTATTTTGAAAAAATGTCCAATATCGCACGCAAGTATGGCGGTACGGTGGATAAGTTCGTGGGTGATGCGCTGTTGATTTTCTTTGGTGATCCGACCAGCAATGGCACCAAGGATGATGCCATCGCCTGTATCGACATGGCGATTGCCATGCAAAATGAGATTAAGCGACTGCGCCAGAAAGGTGAAAACTCTGATCTGGGTGCCTTACATGTGCGCATGGGGGTCACGACGGGATATTGTCACGTGGGCAATTTTGGCAGTGCATCACGGATGAGCTATACCGTGATCGGTCATGAGGCTAATCTTGCTGCGCGGCTGCAAGCGGCGGCGGTGCCCGATGAGATACTGATCAGCAACGAGACCTACGAACAGGTGCGCAGCCAGATCAACTGTGTGGATTATGGTCTGATGAGCTTGCGTGGGATCACCCAGCCGGTGCAGACATGGAAGGTGTTGGGTCGCTATGAGACTGCACCAACTCATCTGCGTCGCTGGAATGAGTATGAGTTTGATGGCTTCAATCTGCAGCTCGATATGGACTCGGTCAAGGCCTATGACAAAGACCGGATCAAACGCGTTCTGCAGCAAACGATCGAGAATCTAGAGCGCCCTTAAGCATTTGCTTAAGGAGTGTCTCGTTACCCTTAATGGCGCTCAGAAGCGTGATTGATGGTATAGCGTGGAATTTCCAAAACCATATCTTGATCGGTCACTTTGACCTGACAGGACAGACGCGAATCCGGCTCAAGTCCCCAGGCGCGATCCAGCAGATCGGCTTCAACGTCATCCATTTCTGCCAAGGTGTTAAACCCTTCGCGCACGACCACATGACAGGTGGTGCAGGCTGCGGACATGTCACAGGCGTGCTCAATCGTCACACCATGATCGAGAAGCAATTGACACAGATTTTGCCCAGCTTCCGCCTCAAACTCAGCGCCTTGAGGGCAGAATTGGGCGTGGGGCATTACTTTAATACGTGTCATTTCTCTACCTTCTAGTCAAATCAAGCCAATCTTAACACTGGTTTCAAACCGGTGCCGTGCGGGGTCAGATGCGGGCGCATCATTATACGTCTAACGCCAGTCGTTCAGTGAGGTGCCTTTTAGTGCCTGACTGACACTCCGATTCATACGTGTTGCAGCAAAGTCATCACTGTGTTGCTTGAGCGCGGTGACGGCACTTTGCACTTCTGCCAAATGATCCGTTTGGAGTGCGGCTTTTAATGTCGCGATGGCCTCCCGCAGTGCATGTTGCTCTTCGGGATTGAGCAGTGCCGCATCAAGGATGATCGCCTGTTCGAGCGCCATCATTTCACGTTCGGCTTCGACTTTGGTCTCTGCCAGTGTGCGTAGGTCTTTGTCGGTTTGTGCGTGCAAGAATCCTTCGGTGAGAAAGCGCTCGGCATCCAGCGAAGATAGGCCGTAGGAGGGCTTGATCACGATCTCGCTGGCAATCCCAGTGGTCGCTTCACGGGCAGAGACTGACAGCAGGCCATCGGCATCGATCTGGAAAGTGACTTGGATGCGCGCCGCACCAGCCATCATCGGTGGGATGCCGCGCAGCTCAAAGCGACCTAACGAGCGGTTATGTGCGACTGTTTCGCGTTCGCCTTGCAGGACGTGGACCAGCATTGCGGTTTGACCATCTTTATAGGTGGTGAATTCTTGCTGACGGGTGATCGGGATCGGGGAGTTGCGTGGTATCAAGCGCTCGACCAAGCCACCCATGGTCTCTAGCCCCAAAGACAGTGGCGTCACATCCAGCAAGAGTGCACCATCTTTACCATTTCCCACCAACTGATCAGCCGATTGAGCCGCACCGAGTGCAACCACTTGGTCAGGATTCAAAGTGCATAGCGGTTTACGCTGGAAATAGTCAGCGACCGCACGTTGGATACGCGGTATCCGCGTTGAACCACCCACCAAAACTACAGCATCTACTTCATTAATTTGACGTTTTGCATCACGCAGTACGCGTTTGCATACGGCGAGGGTGCGGTCGACCAAGGGTGCAATTAAACGTTCAAATAGCGTTACAGATAACGTTGTTTGAAAGTCACCAACTGTTACGGTAACGTTTTCGACGTTGCTGAGCGCTTCTTTGGCCGTGCGCGCTGCTTGCAATAGGGCTTGTTGCTGAGCGGGTGTGGGGTTAGTTTGCCCAGATTGCTCGCACAACCATGCGACGATCAGGCGGTCGATATCATCGCCCCCCAGCGCGGTGTGACCACCCGTGGCCAAAACTTCAAACACGCCTTTGCTTAAACGCAGTACCGAAACATCGAAGGTGCCTCCGCCAAAATCATAGATCACCTGAATGCGCTCTGCATCCGCGCCATCGAGGCTCTGATCTAGACCATAGGCAATGGCTGCGGCGGTCGGCTCATTCAGCAAACGAAGAACGTTGAGCCCAGCCAGCTCTGCCGCATCGCGGGTTGCCTGACGCTGTGCTTCATCAAAATAAGCTGGTACGGTGATGACTGCGCCAATCAGCGGGCCACCGAGTGCTTGTTCAGCCCGGATACGCAGTGTTTTTAAAATTTCAGCAGAGACTTCGACGGGCGTTTTGCGTCCCAATGCGGTCACAAATGCTGGCATCTCGTGGTCGTGACCGATCAACTCGTAGGGGTGATCAAATTTGATGTCGGTCTTGGAACGACCCATAAAACGCTTGACCGAGATCAAGGTATTGGTCGGATCAGATACCGCTGCTGCGAGGGCATGACGACCTACGCTGGTTTGGGTCAGCGGTGGTGCGGATGCATCCGCACCACGCTCTGCAAAGTGATAGCGCACGACAGAGGGGAGCAGCAAATCGCCGTGTTCATCTGCCAAGATCACGGGGCGACCTGAACGCACGCTGGCGACCAGCGAGTGTGTAGTCCCAAGGTCGATGCCAACCGCCAGTCGATGTTGATGCGGGGCGGTGGTTTGACCGGGTTCTGCAATCTGAAGCAAAGCCATACTGCGATTAAATCCTAAAATTGTCGATGAACGAAAGTAGAGGCGGCACGGATGACCTATTCGTCGAAGTCATCCAGTTCGTCAAACTGATCCTCTGCTTTATCAATATCATTCAAAATGCGTTGCATAAACGCCAGTTTACGGCAGGTGTCGCGCGCTTCAGGCCAATCTTGTTCGGTGTAGTCGATCTTAAATTCGTTCGACAACGCATCCAGCCATTGGCTGATTTCACTGCGCAGGCTCTCCAAGATCTCTGGACTATCGGCTTCATCAAGTTGCTCACGTACTTCCAGTGCGTTTTGCAAAAAATCGAGATCGCCAATGGATTGATCTAACTTGATGGCCTGACCCTTGAGGTCGAGCAGGTAAGCGGCACGTTTGGCAGGAATGCGTAGTGTTTCATAGGCATCGTTGACGGCGGCTGAATTGATGGCCGTTTGCGTGGCCAAAGGTGCTGTTGACGCAGCGTGCTGCAGTTGATCGGGATGGTACTGTCGCTGGAGGGTACGATACTGGGTCGTCAATCCCGCCAAATCAAGATCAAATGCAGGCAGCAAGCCAAAGAGTTCAAAGTAATTCAAAGCGCATTCCTGATGTCGTTGCTATACCGTGCCCTAAAGCACGGTCTAGGAGATCCACCCTGTCTTTACACGGTGAATGATTCGCCGCAACCACATTCACCCGTCTTGTTTGGGTTTTCAAAGCGGAAGCCTTCGTTCAGTCCATCTTTGACGTAGTCCATTTCCAGACCGTCCAGATAGACCATGCTTTTCGGATCAATAAAGACGTTGACCCCGTAGGCACTGAATTTGACGTCGTGTGGATCGACTTGATCGACAAACTCGAGGACATAAGCCAGACCAGAGCAGCCCGATGTTTTCACGCCCACGCGTATGCCTTCGCCTTTGCCGCGATGGGTGAGAAAATCACGCACATGGTTTGCTGCGCGCTCACTCAGGCTAATGCCGGAAGTTGGGGTTGCCGCTGGGGCGACCATAGTGCTCATCGGATGACTCCTTCCACGAAACATGAACGTATACACCGGATACTCATATCAACTGCGTCGCTGTGTGCTAGAGCAGTTGGCACGAATGCCATTAAACGGCTGCGTTGACTTGATGCTTGCTGCGATAGTCTTCGATCGCGGCTTTGATGGCGTCTTCAGCCAATACCGAACAGTGAATTTTGACCGGTGGCAGGGCAAGCTCTTCAGCGATGGCTGAGTTCTTGATCTGGCTGGCTTCATCCAAGTTTTTACCCTTCAGCCATTCAGTGACCAAAGAGCTGGATGCAATGGCAGAGCCACAACCGTAGGTCTTGAAACGTGCATCTTCGATGATGCCTGCGTCGTTGACTTGAATTTGCAAGCGCATCACGTCACCACACGCTGGTGCGCCAACCATACCGGTACCCACATCGGCAGAGTTTTTGTCTAGCACGCCTACGTTGCGTGGGTTTTCGTAGTGGTCAATGACCTTGTCGCTATATGCCATGATACGTCTCCTTTTTTCCCGGGATACGGGAGTAGTAGCGTCTATCTATATATGGGGGCATTTTCGTTAAATGGCAGACGCCCCCGCCTTCAATAGTGTTAACCGAACCGTTTTACAACGGCATGTTTTAAATCAAATGCGCGTACGGATTAATGGGCGGCCCATTCAACCGTTGATAAATCAATGCCTTCTTGATGCATGTCCCACAGCGGAGACAGTGCGCGCAGTTTTTCCACCGCAAAGCGGGCAAAGTCCAGCACTTGGTCCACTTCTTCTTGAGTAGTAAAACGACCCATGCTGAAACGAATAGAGCTATGTGCCATTTCATCCGACAGACCGAGTGCGCGCAGCACATACGATGGCTCAAGCGTGGCGGAAGTACAGGCCGAACCGCTGGAAACGGCAAGGTCTTTCAGCGCCATCATCAGCGACTCGCCTTCCACGAAATTAAAGCTGACGTTGAGGTTGTTGGCCACACGTTGGGTGGCGTCGCCGTTGAGGTAGACCTCATCCAGGGTCTTAAAGCCTTCCCACAGTTGATCGCGCAGCACTTTCAAACGGGCTTGCTCAGCGACCATTTCTTGGCCAGCGATTTCAAAGGCTTCGCCCATGCCGACGATTTGATGCGTTGGCAGGGTGCCGGACCGCATACCGCGCTCATGACCGCCGCCATGCATCTGTGCCTGCAGGCGTACGCGTGGGCTACGACGTACAAACAGAGCGCCAACGCCTTTGGGGCCATAGGTTTTGTGAGCGGAGAAGCTCATCAAGTCGACTTTCAGGGTTGACAGGTCAATGTCTACCTTGCCGGTGGCTTGAGCGGCATCGACGTGAAAGTAGATGCCACGGGCACGGGTCAACTCGCCAATGGCGGCGACATCGGTAATGGTGCCGATCTCGTTGTTGACCATCATCAATGACACCAAGATCGTGTCATCGCGGAAGGCAGCAGCGACTGCCGCAGGGTGGATCAAACCGGTGCCTGGCTCTGGATCGAGATAGGTGACATCGTAGCCTTCGTCTTCCAACTGACGGCATGGGTCGAGCACGGCTTTGTGTTCGATCTTGCTGGTAATGATGTGCTTGCCTTTTTTGGCATAGAAGTGGGCGACACCCTTGATGGCGAGATTATTAGATTCAGTCGCACCAGAGGTCCAGACGATTTCGCGCGGATCGGCCTTGACCAGATTCGCCACTTGATCACGCGCATGCTCTACCGCTTCTTCAGCCTGCCAGCCGTAGCCGTGTGAGCGCGATGCTGGATTACCGAAGTCACCATCCAAGGTCAGAAACTGCATCATTCGCTTGGCAACACGGGGATCTACAGGTGTCGTGGCAGCATAATCAAGGTAAATAGGGCGTTTCATAGCGAGTACTCGTTCAAGGTATTCAAGCAATAGGTCAAACTTCACAGCAACAACATTTACAGCATATTAGGAGGCGGTTGCCTGCGAGCGTTGCG
>JASLJP010000357.1 GCA_030152425.1 Aquirhabdus sp. | reverse complement strand
GCAACATATCAGCCAGTGATGGTTGCAGTGCGCTCGTCAATGGTTGTTCTTTTTGCAGCATAGTGCTAGGCATTACGCAATTCCTTTCACCCGAAACGGGGATGTCGTCAAAGTTTAGTCGCTCTCGTTCGCTGTCCCATGCAGCGACTCTCGGTGTAGCTCACAGCAACTCAGTGCTGATCTATATTGTTATGTCTTTATTTTTAGCAAACCTCTAACGCCCACCATAAGCGTGTGAAACGCATGACAACTACGTCATTTACATGACTATTTTCATACCACACGCAGAGCCTACCCCGTACAAACCTACGAAACTGATCAGTAGCGTCTTTTATATGTATCAGTTTTACATCTTTACCGTAAGATACTGGCCGGTATGTAACTAAAACTGGTTTCATGTTACAGACCTACATCAGGACAGACATATAGATGTCTACAAGATCACGACTGAGACAAAATTACTATTTTGTATATCAATGGGTTAAAAAATGATAAGCCTCCAGATACCGACAAGTTCATCTTGCGATATGGAGTGTTTTAGCACGTGCCTAGTCGCGGGAAAACTCGGTGACGCGGTACCATGCATCGCGCGCTGCGGCGCGTGCCTGATCCCAGTCGAGACGGGAGTGACGCTTGTACGTATGCCACTGTAGCTCGATCTCGTGTTCAAACTGCTCAAACAGACTATGGATCGGCTGCGCCAGACGCGCCTCGTGGCCAAGGCGATAGGCGGGCTGGTAGTCTTGAAAGTAGTCGAGATACGGCAGGTAGTAGTGGCAGCGCGGCAGATTGGCGCGCCAAAAATCATCATTAAAGGTGCAAATCGCCACACTACAGGTGGCAAGCGGCGGCGACTCCAGACAGCAGTTGGTATCGGCACGCGCATCGTCGGCAAACTCTTGCTGATAGTCGAGCTGAAAATTGACATGGAAATCGTAGAACGATTCCTCGCCATGACTCGCATGCGGCACGGCACGGCCTTCTGCGCCGATCAGCGCATCACGGTCTGCGATGCGAAATGCATCCAGCATGACATATTTTTCTTCAGACTGACTCATGACCATTTCCTCTCGTCAAAGCTGTAGATCGCTGGAAGCTGGCTCGCGCAGATTGAATGCAGCAAGCGCAGGCACATCCGGAATCACAGGGGCGTGACGCATAAAAAGCATATGAAACACACATACTTAATAAACAACGTGTTGTTGTATTTGATCTTGTTCTACATCATTTAGGGGTAGGTGGCACGACACATCGCAGAGACGCGATGCAGCGACGCGAGATAGCGTCACAGGCACTGCTTTAATGTACCTGTTTAGACATCAGTGTACAAACGATTGACTTTTTCGGCCAAAATAGATGTTTTTGACTTAAGTTGCTAGTATATATACAGTTTGTCGCAGAGGCTGCTAGAGAGATGCCTCTTTGAATTGCATAACTCATCACATTATTTGCATTTTTTTACACAAGCGGCGCGATGCGCTGTGCGCCGTTAACCATCTCGTTACGCGGCTTTTTGCCGCATAGACCCGCCGCCGCTATTTTTCGCTGCTAAACGTCAGGCTCATGGCCTTCTCTGCCGCGTCAATGCGGTCTTTGCAAACCTTATAGGCCTGCACCGACTGCTCGATGGTCGCCAGCAGATTGTCGATATCCGGCTCGCTCTGGCTTTCAAGTTTTTGCGCGTTAGTTTTGAGGATGGCGAAAGCGTCTTTAAAGCTTAAGGTCTGTTTAGTCATGGGGTCGTCTCTATGCTGGTGACGTGGGCGGTGGCCGTCCCGTCGAGGAGTTCAATCTGGATGGTCTGCTGGTCGATCTCGGACACCGACCGCACCGCATGACCGTCTTTGCGCACGATGGCAAAGCCGCGCTCCAGCGTCTGCTTGGGGCTTTGTAGCACGGTTTCACGGATGTATTGCTCGGTCAGTTGCCGCGCCAAGCGGATCTGCTGCTCGGCGAAATACTGGGTGGTGGCCAGATACTGGTCGAGGTCTCGCGCGGCATGCGAGAGCTGGTTTGTGGCGCTGCTACGGCTGAGTGCCAATAGTGTCTCCGACTCGGACTTGGCGAGACTGAGATGATACTGGGCGAGGGTCTTGATGGTTTGGTAGTTGGCCTGCGCCTCGGTGGTATTGGCGACGATATGAGCGCGAATACCGGCGATGACCTTGCTCGGCGTATCAAACGAGCGATGCGCCACTTCGTCCAAGATCGTGCGGTCGCGCTCATGGCCGATGCCGACCCAGACCGGCACTTTGCGCCGAGCCAGCAGCGCCGCGAGATCGAAGTCATTGAGATAGGCCAGATCATTGACCGCACCCCCACCCCTGATGATCACGATCAGATCCGGCGGCGGACGCGTCTCACCCCAGTTCATCAGCGCGGTCTTCAGCACGCGCTGGATCTCGGCGGGCGCTGTCACGCCCTGAAACAGCGAATGGTAATAGGTAAACTGACACAGCCCGGCGTCTTCCAGCGCCTGCGCATCCTTCTGAAAATCCCCCAGCCCCGCCGCCTGCTCCGGCGAGATGACCAGCACCTGCTCGATATCAAAGGGTGCAGGTAAGGCGCGGTTCAGCCCGATCAAGCCACCGTCGACCAGTCGGCGCACGGTGTCTTGGTATTTACGCGCGATATCGCCGAGGGTAAAACTCGAATCAATGTCCTCTATGCTGACCGAGAACCCATACTGGATATGAAAGGTGGCGCTGACCTTGACCAAGACATTGAGGTCTTTGGAGAGGTCGATGCCGCTCTCATTTTTAAACTTGGTCAAGACCCGCGTCGCCGTGCCCTTCCACAGCGTCGCACGGCAGATGGCGATGGTTTTGTCACTGTCGGGGTCTTTTTCCGCCAGCTCCAGATAATAGTGCCCGCCCTTCTGACTAAACCCCGTGATCTCCGCTTTAACCCACACGCTACTCTCAAACGTGACCTCGATCACCTCGCGCACGATACCGAGATAGGCGCTGAGGGAGATGTGGGCGGGGGTAAGTGCGGTGTCGGTCATGGGGCAATATATGGCGTGAAAGCTAGGAATGGGTTGTAGCATGGGGGCGCTGGCTTGGCAATGGCAGGCGCGAACCAGCGGGCGCTAACGGGCGAAAAGCGCGCTGCATAGGCAGAGTGTGAACCGGCACACACTATTTTGACTCACAAACTAATAATTTTTACCATAGGTCGGATTATGTAAATTTGTATAGATTTTGTTTGACTCGTTCGCTACATTACCCTTCCCTACTACGACATCTTAAGAAAGTTTTGGTCATGAAAAAGTCCCTGCTCGCGCTGCTCATTACCGCCAGCGCTACCCTGCCCGCGCACGCCACCATCGAGTTTTGGCACTCCAATGTGCAGAGCACCGATGATGGGATCTGCGCGGCTCATTTTACCTTTGACAGTGGCGGCAAAGAAATCGGCGACCTGAAAGTGTCTTTTTCAGCCGTCGATAAATCAGGCGCCGAAGTCATCGCCGACAGTTTAGACATCGAGGCGTTTGGACAGGGCGATATCGACCGCTATGCCGACGCCGAGGTCGAAAGTGGTGACATGTGTCAGGAAGATCTGACCATCATCGTCAGTGCCGCGACCGCCACCATCGATGGCAAAGAAGTCGACCTACTCGCCACCAAACAACTCGTGGCGCGTGACTTTAAACCGTTTAAAATCGGCATCGGCAGCAATCCCCTGCGCCCCGCCAGCCTAAAACGCAGCCATGCCAAGAAGAAAGGCCACGTCGCCTAATCGACCTACCCGATCACTCAAAACCGCGCCACCCCAAAGCTATTGGGCTGTAGCGCACGCCCCTGCGCCTCATAGATGGTTTGCAGCAGGCAGACCAGCAGACGGCGACTATCGCGTGGGTCGATGAGGCCATCGTCGAATAGGTTGGCGGTGTTGTACAGGGCGGTGGCTTGTTGATCCAGCATGGCAGCGGTGCTTGGCTATTGGTATGATAGGTTGATTTAAAAGTGGATTTTTATGGGTGTGGTTTGGTGGCTTTGAGATGGGCAGCGCCTTCAAAGCCTATATCAACTCAAATTTGATTCATTATCTGCAGTTATAAGCCTTAACACATCATTTTTGAATGATTAAAAAACTAGTCATCCTCCAAATCCTCATCGCTCACCGTAGGCTCCTGTCGAACGTACAAAAACCAGATCAACCAGCTCCCTTGCCCGACCCAGATCATGGCAAAGCCAAGAAGCCGATAGACGACAGACTGTTCCGACCAAAAGACGATATCCAGTGCCAGTAAGGCTGTCGATAGGACTGCGCCCTCTTTCAGCGCGTTAATCAGCGGTTGCCATTGATAAAAACGCGGTTCGATCAGTGTCAATATCAGACTGCCCGCAAGGAAAAACAGCATTAGGAGCATTTCAGGATTCATG
>JASLJP010000321.1 GCA_030152425.1 Aquirhabdus sp. | reverse complement strand
GATTGCTGCCGGCCAAATCAAAACTGCGTATTGTGCATGTTCAAAGTTATGCGCAATACCCACTAATGCAAGGACTTGCGGTAATCCAGCAAACAAAAAAGTACTAATAATATTGACGCGTACCGAGAAGCCTTGGAACATTAACAACGGTAAGAATAGGAAAAATACAAATCCACCAATCCCATACACCATGCCCGTGTCGAGTCGGTTCAGGATCTCGACGTAATTCACCAGCAGTAATAGACCCGCCATGACCGAAGCGAATTCGAGGACACGGCGGTTTTTGACATGCATAAACGCAAAAGAGTAGACAATAAGCGACAAGAAAATCAGGCGAAAGCCAATCGTATGCTGCGCGCCGATCGGGTCAGTGACGTAATCCCAAACCCAATGCGATGTGCCGATCATTGCAGTCATCAAGAACATGATTGCGCTGAAAGTTCGATGATCTTCGAGCTTTTTATTGAGCAAATCTTCAGGTTCCGAAAGGAAACTGAAAATATTGCGACTCTTTTTCTGTTTAATCATTGAATCTTAAGCCCCAAAAATTAATCCGTAACGCGAGTCTTCTTATACCAGTATTCGAGGTGAATGTAACTTACACAAAAGACCTACAGGTTCATGATTCGGGGTGAGCATCCTGCCGCATCTCGAATCATGAACCGTGATTTTATAGCCCAGTATGCTGAGCAATAAACGCTTTCATTTTGGCGACATCAGTCGTCATTAATGTTGACTGTTGTGGCAGTGCTTCAATGTTTTCAAAACCAGCTGGACGCTCAGCGTCACGTCCGAGAGCTTCTTGAATGGTTTCGTTGAATTTAGCCGCTAAAGCCGTTTCCAAGACGATCATCGGCACGCCTTGTTCAATATGTTCAAGCGCAACTTTAATACCATCAGCCGTGTGCGTGTCGATGGTAATGCCGTAATTCTGCTCAACCTGACGAATGGTATTCAAACGATCCGCGTGAACAGATTTGCCAGATTGGAAGCCGTATTGCGCAACATTTTTGAATTCATCGCCATCACTACCCGCTTGACCCGATAAGTCAAAGCCACCACTGGTTTCAACTTTATGGAATAACGCTGCTAAGCGGTCTGAATCGCCTTTCAATAAATCATGGATAAAGCGTTCAAAGTTAGATGCTTTAGAAATATCCATCGATGGGCTAGTGGTATGCCATGTTTCCGCAGACTTCCGTACGCGGTAAATCCCTGTGCGGAAGAACTCGTCGAGTACGTCGTTTTCATTGGTCGCGACAACGAGCTTATCAATAGGCAATCCCATCATACGGGCAATATGACCCGCACAGATATTGCCGAAATTACCAGAAGGCACCGTGAATGAAACTTTTTGGTCGTTGCTGGTTGTTGCTGCAAGATAGCCACGGAAGTAATAAACCACCTGTGCAACCACACGCGCCCAGTTGATCGAGTTTACTGTGCCAATTTTCTGAGTTGTCTTAAACGCGTGATCGTTGGACACGGCTTTGACCATATCCTGACAATCATCAAACACGCCTTCGACTGCGATATTGAAAATATTAGGGTCTTGCAGGCTGAACATTTGTGCCGTTTGGAAGGCGCTCATTTTTTTGTGCGGCGACAGCATAAACACGCGGATGCCGTGTTTACCGCGCATGGCGTATTCCGCTGCACTGCCGGTATCGCCCGACGTTGCACCAAAGATGTTGAGCTCTTCTTTATGCTGTTCCAGCGTGTATTCAAACAGATTGCCGAGCAGTTGCATGGCCATGTCTTTAAAGGCCAGCGTTGGGCCATTGGACAGGGCTTGCAGGATCAGCTTACGGCCGTCTTTATCTTCCAGTGTGCGCAGCGGCGTGATGTCGCTGGCGTTCTCTCCGGCGCGGGCGTTGCGATACACCTCAGCAGTGTAGGTCTTGTCGACCAGTGCTTTGAGGTCGGCTTGCGGGATATCGGTGGCGAATTTCTTCAGCACTTCAAAAGCCAGCTCGGCATAGGACAGACCGCGCCATGCGTTCAGCTCAGCGTCGGTCACCTGTGGGTAAGACTCAGGCAGATACAAGCCGCCATCCGGTGCGAGACCACCGAGCAGGATCTCAGAAAAATTTTGCGCGGTGGCGTGGCCACGGGTTGAAGCGTATTGCATAGCAGTCAATTCTCTAAAAGAGGTTGGTCTTGGATCAGCCGGATATGATCAGCCGTCTAAGGTTTCCAAACGGATACGAACCACCGGTGCTTCGATGCTGGCCAGTGCTTCGATCTGAGCGATCGCAGTGTTCATGGTGGCTTCGAGCACGGTCTGGGTCAGGATCACGACCGGTACTTTGCCTTGATCTTGGATCGGCTTTTGCAGGATCGCGTCGATGTTGATGCCCGCGCGGCTCAGGATGCCGGTCACATCGGACAGCACGCCCGGATGGTCGAGGGCAGTCAGACGCAGATAGTAGGCAGTGTGCATTTGATCGGCTTGCAAGATCGGGGTGTCGACCAGCGACTCGGGCTGGAAGGCCAGATGCGGCACACGGCCAACGCCGTCATTGCCAAAGGCACGCACCAGATCGACCACGTCAGCGACGATGGCAGATGCGGTAGGGCCTGCACCGGCACCGGAGCCGTAGTACAGCGTTGAGCCGACGGCATTCGACTGCACCAGTACGGCGTTTTTGACGCCGTTGACGTTGGCGATCAGACGGGCTTCAGGGATCAGCGTTGGATGGACGCGCAGCTCGATGCCGGCGTCGGTACGCTTGGCGATCCCGAGGTGCTTGATGCGATAGCCCAGCTCTTCAGCGTAGGTCACGTCTTCAGCGGTGAGTTTGGTGATGCCTTCGGTATAGACTTTTTCAAACTGCAGCGGGATACCGAATGCCAGTGAGGCCAGCAGCGTCAGCTTGTGTGCTGCGTCGATGCCTTCGACGTCGAAGGTTGGATCGGCTTCGGCATAGCCGAGCGCTTGGGCTTCGGCCAGCACGTCGCCAAAGGCACGGCCTTTTTCACGCATTTCGGTGAGGATGAAGTTACCCGTGCCGTTGATGATCCCCGCCAGCCAGTCGATGCGGTTGGCCGACAGGCCTTCACGCAGCACTTTGATGATCGGGATACCGCCGGCGACTGCGGCTTCAAACGTGACGTTGACGCCAGCGGCTTCGGCAGCTTGGAAAATTTCGTTGCCGTATTCGGCGAGGAGGGCTTTGTTGGCTGTCACGACATGTTTGCCGTGCTGGATCGCAGTCATGACCACGTCATGCGCCAGTGTCGTACCGCCAATGACTTCGATGACGATGTCGACGTCGTCCTGTTTGACGATATCCAGCAGGTCATCGCTGACTTTGATGCCATCCAGCTTGAGGTCTGGACGCGGGCGACGGCTACCAACGTGCGTAATCTGAATCTCATGACCGGTACGGCGCGCGATTTCCGCAGCATTGTCCTGAAGCAGGCGCACAGCGCCACCACCGACGGTCCCTAGACCCAATATTGCCAGTTTGACTGGTTTCACAAGCTGATGCCTCACGCGACGATTTTAAAGGCGCTTATGATAGCCAGAAACGCCTACTTTTTCTAGTCTGAATGTCACCCTCAGGGCGCCCGTATCGCATCTGATTGGGCGCGGTGAGGGGGCTTGGCTTATTGGACGCCGAGCTTTTTGGCCAGCTCATCGGCCGGCATATAGCCGCTGATGTAGCGCCCTTCGGCGTCATAGAGGGCTGGAGTGCCGTTGACCCCGATACGCATGCCGAGCTGGCGCTGTTCGAGCACGGGATCGTTGCACGCAGGCGCTTGCACGGCCATGCCATGCTTAGCGGTCGTGATCGCCGATTTACGGTCTTCACTACACCACACGGCCTTGTTGACCACCAGATCGCCTTTACCTCGTGGCCATGCCAGATAGCGAACTTCGATGCCTTTGGCGTTGATTTGCTCGATCTCGCTATGCAGCTTGCGGCAGTAGCCACAGTCCACATCGGTAAAGGCATAGACCACCGCTTTCGGCTTGCCCGCAGGCGAGAAGATGATCATGTCTTTTTCAGGCACTTTCGCCAGTAGTGCCTTGGCGGCTTTGGCATTGAGGCCTTCACTGACATTGGTGACCGTGCCTTTGCCGAGCTTGAGTAGATCGCCTTGCAGTACATACTGGCCATCGCCGCTGATATACAGCGGCGGCACATCGTTAAAGGTGACCCAATACAGATTGGCCATGCCAGAGCTGTTGATGCTGGCGATATCGGCATGCAGATCGGCCTGATTCAAGCGCTCGACGATGGCCTTGCGGACCGATTCAGGTGCATCGCCGGTGATGGCTTGCGGATTGCTGCTGGCGGTGACAGCAGGTGCGGGCGGCGTGGTGAGCGCTTCCGGTGCGGCTTTGCTGCATCCGCTGATGAACAAAAGGAGGGCGGCGGCGGCTGGCCATAGCGTTTTCATGCAAAGGTCCTTCAATACAGGGCTATCTCGTTGATCAGTCAACAAAAGAGGAGTGGCGAATTTAAGCAGTAGATTGTAGCAAAGCGCAGATGAGCGGTGCTGTAGGGCGCTTGTATCAGGCCGTCGGGTTGTGCAACCGACCGTACTGTTTGTTATAGCCCGCGGCACCCTAGAGGGCAAGTCCGAGCCATCTCAGCGGTCATTGCAGGGCGATAAGGGGAGTCATTGTCGCTGACCGTCTATCCGCGCGGATGAAATTCACCGTGTAGCTCTTGCAGTCGGGCGCGCGCGACATGGGTGTAGATTTGGGTTGTGGATAGGTCGCTATGACCGAGCAGCATCTGCACCACGCGCAGATCTGCACCATGATTGAGCAAATGGGTGGCAAACGCGTGACGCAAGGTATGCGGCGAGATCGCGCTCTGGATGTCAGCCTGACGGGCATAGTTTTTGATGCTGTACCAAAAGTTTTGGCGGGTCATAAAGCCGCCGCGTACGGTGATAAACAGTGCATCGGTGACCAAACCCTGCGCAAGCTCCGGCCGTGCCGTGTGTAGATAGCGTCCCAGCCATTCCACGGCGATCTCGCCGAGCGGTACGAGGCGCTCCTTGCTGCCTTTGCCTTTGACCCGGATGATGCCGGATTTGAGATTGACATGACCCAGCGTGAGTCCGGTCAGTTCCGAGACGCGCAGCCCGCAGGCATACAGCACTTCCAGCATGGCCTTGTCACGCAGGCCGAGCGCGGTCTCAAGGTTGGGCGCATTGAGCAGTGCTTCGACATCGCCTTCGGACAAATCTTTGGGCAAAGGACGTCCCAGTGCGGGTGCTTTCTGTTGCGCGGTAGGGTTGTCCTCGCGCAGTCCCAGCACCGACTGAAGTTTAAAAAACTGTTTCAGTGCGGACAAGGTACGGGCAATCGAGCGTGGGCTGCGCGCGGCGTGAGTCAGGCTCAGCAGGTAGTCGCCCACCTGCTTGGCCGACCAGTCCGACAGGGGCGTTTCGTCGAAGAGCAGCGCTTGCTTCAAGTCGGACAGGTAGGCGTTGCGCGTGTGCGGACTGACCGCTTGGGCGACCAGATTATCCCGAAATGCCTGTAGATACGGGGCATCGTCCGGCAGGATCACCGGCGTGGGCAAACGGGGTTTACGGGCGGGGCGCGTCGTCATGGGGACAGGGGATATCCACGTTGAGGATGTGGGATCAATGACAACCCGAGCTCTTGGAGGGTGCTGTTTTCCACTGGACGGGTTGCTCGGCTGCGGCAGGATTACTGGCGCAACTGCTGCAGCTACTACAGCCACTGCCACAGCCCCCTGCCGTGCTGATCACGGGGGTTAGCCATGCAGCAAGCTTGAGCCAACCTTGGGCGTGTGCACGGTTGGCCAGCGCGCCTTGTAGTCGCTGTATGGCCGCCGGAAAGCTGCGGCGTAGCATAAAGAACACGCTCCAGCCGAGCAGGGTAGCGATCACCGCGAACTGCAACAGTTCGCTGAGTGCTGTAGGGGTAGCTGTCATAACAACGCCTCCGCAACATGATAGGTCACAAACGACGCGCCATAGGCGAGTGCAAACAAGTACACCGTCATAATGCCGACATACTTCCACGAGCCCGTCTCCCGCCGCACGGTGGCCAGTGTGGCCAGACATTGCGGGGCGAAGACAAACCATGCCAGCAGCGACAGTGCCGTGGGCAGCGACCACTGTGCCGAGATCAGACTGCCCAGTTGGCTGCTGACGGCGTCTTCATTGCCGGATAGTGCATAGACGGTGCCCAGTGCGGCCACCACCACTTCACGTGCCGCCATCCCCGGGATCAGCGCGATACAGATTTCCCAAGTAAAGCCGATCGGGGCAAAAATCGGCGCGATGATATGGCCGAGCTGGCCGGCAAAGCTATAGTCGATCGGCGGTAAGGTCGCTCCAGCAGGGGGCTGCGGGAAGTAGGCCAAGAACCACAGGATCACGATCAGCGCCAGAATAATGCCACCGACACGTTTGATAAAAATCGTGGCACGCTCATACAGACCGATACTCACGCTGCGCCAACTGGGCATGCGGTAGCTGGGCAGCTCCATCAGCAGTGCGTGTTCGCTCTTGTCCTTGCGTAGACGCTTCATCACCAAGGCGACGAGCAGCGCGCTGATGATGCCACCAAAATACAGGGCGAACAGCACCAGACCTTGCAGGTTAAACAGCCCCCACACGGTGCGCACCGGTATAAAGGCACTGATCAGCAACGCATAGACCGGCAGACGTGCCGAGCAGGTCATGAGTGGTGCGACCATGATGGTGGTCAGGCGGTCGCGCGGGTCACTGATGCTGCGTGTGGCCATGATGCCCGGAATGGCACAGGCAAAGCTGGACAACAGCGGGATAAATGCGCGGCCAGTCAGTCCTGCACCAAACATCAAGCGATCGAGCAAAAATGCCGCACGCGGCAGATAGCCAGACTCTTCTAGCACCAAGATAAAGAAGAACAGGATCAAAATCTGCGGTAAGAAGGTCAAGACCGTGCCCAGACCGGCAAAGATGCCGTCTTTGAGCAGGCTCTTGAGCATGCCTTCGGGCAGGAAGGAGGTCGTCCAGTCCGCGGCATGGGTCACGACGAAGCCGATACCGTCCATAAACGGTGCGGCCCAAGTAAACACGGCCTGAAAGATCAGGAACATCAACACACCGAGGATGGTCAGACCAAATACTGGATGCAGTAACACCCGATCCAGTGCATCGTCGCGCTGATCGGTGGTGCGCGGCATGACCACGGTCGCGGCCAGGATGGCGCGCACTTGGGCATGCAGGTCTGCGGTGTCGTTTTGTTCCAGCCCGACTGCAGGTGCGACTTGCGGGAGCTCCCCTTCGAGGCTGGCCAGTAGCGTCGCTGCGCCGTGTTTTTTGACCGCAATGGTTTCGACCACGGGCATGCCCAGCTCGGCGGACAGTTTGGCCACGTCGATCTGGATACCACGGCGGCGCGCATCGTCCATCATATTCAGTGCCAGCAGCATCGGACGACCGAGGCGGCGGATTTCGAGTGCAAAGCGCAGATGCAGGCGCAGGTTGGTGGCATCAACCACACAGACCAGCAGATCCGGCAGGGTCTCGCCGGCCAGCGTACCGAGGCAGGCGGCACGGGTGACGGCCTCATCCGGACTGGTGGCGTCAAGACTATAGGCGCCGGGCAGGTCGAGCACGCGCACATGGCGGCCGGACGGCAGAGTCAGTAGGCCTTCTTTACGTTCGACGGTGACTCCGGCGTAGTTGGCGACTTTCTGCCGTGCGCCGGTCAGTTGGTTAAACAGGGAGGTTTTGCCGCAGTTGGGGTTGCCGACCAGCGCGATATGCTCGATCAAACGGGGTGTCGCAGCGAGTTGTGACGCCGTACTACTCATGGGGCAATCTCCTCGACCAGTACGCGTGCCGCTTCGCTACGCCGTAGGGCAAACCGGGTAAAGCCCACTTGCACCAGTAGCGGGTCACCGCCAAAGGGTGCCGTGGTGATCAGTCGTACGCTCTCGCCAGGGACAAAACCGAGTTCCTTTAAACGATGGGCAATCATGTCGGTGTACGCCGTAGGGGCTGCCGACAGCGCCACCGGTGAAGTATCAATCGTTGTCAGATCAGCAGCATGTGGGAGTCGATCTTCAACGGCGAGGACGATTGCGGCGGCATTTTTGGGTAATTCAGAGAGGCGCACAGCGACAGATAACCTAGGCGTTAATGAGAATTATTCCTAGTTTCAACCTTTATCCCGATCCTGTCAAACGCTATTTCCGACCGGCACGCTGTGCTGCACAGCCTGTCGCCATGCACGGATCCGCCCTCGGCGCATCACGCAGACTGAAATTGATTAATACAGTCCAAGATCGCTTTGATTTTGTCCATGCACTCTTGATACTCGGCATCGACATCGGATGCAACCGTAATGCCGCCGCCTGCCCAGGCCACCAGATCGTCGCCCTGTTTTTGTAGGGTGCGGATCAGGATATTAAACTGCCCTGAACCATCCCGATTAAGATAGCCCATCGAGCCGCAGTAGCCGCCGCGTGGTGCAGCCTCCAGCTCGGCGATGATCTCCATGGCGCGTTTTTTTGGGGCGCCGGTGATCGAGCCGCCGGGTAGCGCCGCGAGCAAGACATCCAGAGCCGACGCCTCAGGTGCTAAGGTCGCCCGTACCTCGCTGACCAGATGATGCACTTGGGCAAAGCTTTCGACCTGAAACAGCACAGGCACTTCGACTGAACCGGTCAGGGCGTGCTTGCTCAGATCGTTACGCAGCAGATCAACGATCATCAGATTTTCGCTATGGTCTTTTTCAGACGTCATCAGTTGGTGTTTATAGTCTAGATCACGCGTGGGATCGTTTGATCGAGGGAACGTCCCTTTGATCGGGCGCGTGATCACGCGGTTGGGCGCTGTACCGGTAAAGGCCAGAAAAAGTTCCGGCGAGCAGCTTAGTAGCTCGTGGCCACCGACCCGCATATAGCCACTATAGGGGGCTTGGGTCAGTGCCATCAGCGTATCCAGCGTCGCCAGAAGGTCGCCCTTCACCTGTGCGACAAATGGCTGTGTCAGGTTGACCTGATAGCAGTCCCCTGCCTGCAGGTAGCGCTGTACCTGTGCAAAGGCCTCTATATAGTCTGCTTTCTGCCACACCGCTTTAAAAGGATGCGTGACGTGCAAGGGGTGCGCGGCGGCGCAGACGAGTTCAGCACCTGAGCGCTGGATTAAAGGCTGAAGCAGTGTGCTGATGTGCTGATAGATCGGCTGTAGGGCATCATCCGCGGGTCCATAGAGCACCCAGCCCTCAGGGCTGTGTTTTAAATAAATATCGTAGTATCCCATCGCGCCGAGCAACGAAGCTGCGTGTTGTGCATGCTGACCCTTATCCGCTGTGTCGTGCATCTTGCCGGATGAAGTGTGCGCTAGGGCTGCCCCCGTGGTGAGGTCATAGCCGATAAACCCCGCCAGCCCGCCGCAAAAGCCTGCAGGGTCGCTGGCCTGTACTGACGCGGGAGCAGGGGAGCGCGCAGCGTGTGGCGTATAGTGCTGCTGGAGTTGGCTTAAAAAATCGCCGTCTTGGATCATCTGGCGTTGATAGTCGCCGCTGGCGTCGCGTACATCCAGAAAAAGAGTCGTGCCCTTATCGCCTCGTTGGCTAGTCAGTAGCCATTCGGGGCAGAGCCCGATGACTTCGCTCAACCCCTTGTCGTGGTTGTCCGTCCAGTGATCAACGTCGAGTCGTGGATAGCCTCGAAAGTAGATAAGCCCTGTAGACCATTGATGAAGCGCTGTGTCAGTATTCGGCGGGTTTGAAAAAACCTGCAAAATATCCGACGCTTTGGCTGACAATGAAAAAGTGCTTTGTCTTACAGGATCTTGAGAAAGTAACTTTTTTGTTGCCATGAGAATTTTGTTTCCAGCAAGTTATCAAAAATTAAGCATTGATTATAAAGAAAAAAGTTAGAGGTGTACCGTTTATTCCATATGAGAGCCGCTTGTCGGACAGATTACAAAAAGCTCGAAAAACACTTGCGACATGTCTACACGCCATTGTATCTTTCATCCTGTTAGACATGCTACGAAAAACGCTTGGCAGGGACGCTAACTAGGTTTGATTATTGAACCAGTATTGAGTCGAGTCGGTGTAAGTAGAGTCAACTATTCAATAATGCTCTGGGAGAGTACGCAATGAAATTATTTACACAACTCGCACTGGTTACAGCTATCGCTACAAGTGGCAGTGCTTTCGCAATGCAAGC
>JASLJP010000307.1 GCA_030152425.1 Aquirhabdus sp. | reverse complement strand
TATCGAAGGCGACTGCTATCTGGGCGATGGCGTCTATGTCGGCGCGGGTACTCATATCAAGAACGCCAAGATTGGCGCGGGCACCAAGATCCTCGGCAACTGCATCATCGATGATGTCGTGGTCGGAGCCGGTGCGGCGATTGGTCCGTTTGCCCGTCTACGCCCCGGCACCGAGCTGGCCGATGGCGTGCATATCGGCAACTTCGTCGAAGTCAAAAACAGCCGCATCGGTGGCGGCAGCAAAGCCAACCATCTGGCCTATATCGGCGATGCGATGATCGGCTCGGACAGCAATATCGGCGCAGGCACCATCACCTGTAACTACGATGGCGCCAACAAACACCAAACCGTGATCGGCTCGCATGCCTTTATCGGCTCCAACAGCTCGCTGGTGGCACCGGTCAACATCGGTGACCATGCGACCGTCGGTGCAGGCTCGGTGGTGGTCAAAGACGTTCCGGCCAATGCACTGGCCGTCGCCCGTGGACTACAGCGCGTGATCGACTCCTACCAGCGTCCGGTGAAGAAGACCTTGGAAAAAATACTGAAATAAGCGCAAATCCGGCAGCACGGCTGCCGCAAAGATGTGTAACTCTAGACCTATACGGCTCGGCTGAGCTAGGAAATCAACACTATGTGTGGAATCGTCGGTGGTATCGCAGAACGTAACGTCGCCCCAATCCTGGTCGAAGGGCTAAAGCGCCTCGAATACCGGGGCTATGACTCAGCAGGTCTGGCCTTGATCGATCATGGCGATATCATCCGTGAGCGCCAAGTCGGTAAAGTCGCGGTGCTGGAAGCCGCGGTCAATAGCAAACACCTGCACGGCACGCTGGGCATCGCCCATACCCGCTGGGCGACACACGGTGCACCGTCGGTGGCCAATGCCCACCCGCACGTGTCTGGCACCATCGCCGTGGTGCATAACGGCATCATCGAAAACTACGCCCTGCTCAAAGCCGAGCTGGAGTCGGAAGGCTTCGTCTTTACCTCACAGACCGACACCGAAGTGGTCGCCCATCTGGTGCACCGTGCACTGGCGGCACACTCGACCCTGCTGGCGGCCGTCCAGTCGGTCATCCCACTTCTGCACGGCGCCTATGCGCTGGGCGTGGTGAACAGCACCAACGCCAATGAACTGATCGCCGTGCGCGCTGGCTCTCCGCTGGTGATCGGCCTTGGGATCGGCGAAAACTTTGTCGCCTCAGATCAAATGGCACTGCTGCCGGTGACCAACCGCTTTATCTATCTGGAAGAAAAAGACGTCGTGCGCCTGACGCGCGACAGCATCGAAATCTATCAAGCCGGTAAACTGGTCAAACGCGCCTCGCATGAGCTGGATGCCAGCGACAGCGCCAGTGACAAGGGCGGCTACAAACACTACATGCTCAAAGAAATCCACGAGCAAAGCGAAGCCATCACCCGTACGCTGGCCGTCGGTATCACCGATACCACGCTGCACGCCGATTTCCTCGGCGAAAAAGCGGCCAAGCTGGCCGACATTAAGCAAGTACAGATCATCGCCTGTGGCACCAGCTATCACGCCGGGATGGTGGCGCGCTATTGGTTTGAAAAACTGCTGCGTGTGCCGTGCTATGTCGAGATCGCCAGCGAATTCCGCTACCGCGAACCGGTGGTACTGCCCAATACCCTGATCGTCTGTATCTCCCAGTCTGGCGAAACCGCCGATACACTCGCGGCGCTACGCGATATCAAAGCCCAAGCCCAAGCCGGCGACAACCTGTTGACCCTCGCCCTATGTAACGTCAAAACGTCATCGCTGATCCGTGAAACCGACCTGCATCTCCTGACCCAAGCCGGTGTCGAGATCGGCGTAGCCTCGACCAAAGCCTTCACCACCCAGCTCGCGGCACTCATGCTGCTGGTGCTCAAAGTCGGCAAAGAACAAAATCGTCTGGATGCTGCCCAGATCGCCGATATCATCGAACAACTGTGGCATGTGCCGAACGCCGTGAATGAAGCGCTGGCGCTGGATCGCAAGATCGAAAAACTGTCCCACGCCTTTATCGAAAAACGCCATGCCCTGTTCCTCGGTCGCGGCATCGAGTTCCCGATTGCACTGGAAGGCGCACTGAAACTCAAAGAGATTTCCTATATCCACGCCGAAGGCTATGCCGCCGGTGAGCTGAAACACGGCCCCTTGGCACTGGTCGACAAAGACATGCCGGTCGTGGTCTTGGCCGCGCAGGATGACCTGCTCGACAAGCTCAAATCCAATATGCAGGAAGTACAAGCCCGTGGCGGCGAGCTGTTTGTGTTTGCCGATGCCCACAGCGGCATCCAATCCGAGCCGCGCGTCCACGTGCTGAACATCCCATCGGTCTCAGGCCTCGTCGCACCGATCGTCTACAGTATCCCAGTACAGTTGCTGTCCTACCACGTCGCGGTGCTGCGCGGCACGGATGTGGATCAGCCACGTAATCTGGCGAAGAGTGTGACGGTGGAGTAAGTTACTCCTTTTTTCGTATACCGTTACCAGAAGGCAGCCTATAGGCTGCCTTCTTTGTTTTGAACTGCACTAGCATTCCCCCTCAAACAAGAATATGATGACCATCATGAAAACATCATCTCCAGATAAACTTAGCAAAAAACAGCAGTCGCATGACCGGATCGTCGACGTGACATCGCACGCGATCCGCAAGAGCGGCTATGGCGGCACGGGTATCGCCGACATCATGAAGCAAGCCGGGCTGACGCATGGTGGGTTCTATGCCCACTTTGCGTCGCGTGAGGCGCTGCTGGCTGAGGCGGCAGATCGTGCAGGTGCGGAGTCTGTGGCATTGGCAGCCAGTGTGGCCGCCAGCGCACCTGCGGGGCAGGCGGTCGCGGCCATGCTGCAGGCCTATCTGTCGGAGGCGCATGTGCAAAGCGTAGAGTTTGGCTGCCCCGTCGCAGCACTGGGCTCAGAGATGCCGCGCCAGTGTGACGAGGTACGCCATGCGGCGACACGTCATATCAAAGCCATGGTCGATCTGGTCGCCCGCCAGTCACCGGACTGGGGACAGCCCGCCGCGCATGAAGGCGCGCTGGTCACCGTGGCGACCATGGTCGGTACACTGCTGCTGGCACGCGCGGTCGATGATCCCAAGCTGTCGGCTAATCTACTCAGCTCAACCCTAAAACACTTTAACGCTACCCCTTAAATTCGCCGCACGCGGACGAATTTAAACGTTCGAACTAAAATATGATGCTTATCATATTTTATAACATTAACTGCAGAAAATCGTGGAACCCGTTTCCATGACTCACTTGAGGTAGAACATCATGATTAGCAAAATCGCGCTCGTCACCGGTGCATCATCCGGCATCGGTGCCGTCACCGCGCAGCGTTTGGCGCAAGCGGGCTACACGGTCTATGGCACCAGTCGTAAAGGGGCCGCCGTCAGCACACAACCCTTTACCATGCTGGCGCTCGACGTGACCAACGATGCCTCCGTCGAGGCTGCGGTCAATGAAATCATTGCCAAGCATGGCCGCATCGACCTGCTGGTCAATAACGCCGGCTTTGGCGTGGCACCGGCCGCCGCTGAAGAAAGCTCGATCGCGCAGGCAC
>JASLJP010000268.1 GCA_030152425.1 Aquirhabdus sp. | reverse complement strand
CAATTGTAGCCAGAGTTTGCAGGAATTGCGGAGAAAGCGTGGAACACTGTACCAACGCCGTGACCAACACGGCGATTTGGTACATTCCTGCAAATTTTCTTTTACAGTTCCAGCTTATAGCCAACGCCATAGATCGAGCGGATCACGTCTTCGGGCGCAATCGCGGCCATCTTGCGGCGCAGGTTTTTAATATGGCTGTCGATAGTACGGTCAGTGATGATGCGCTGATCATCATAGACATGATTGATCAGTTGGTCGCGCTGGAAGACGCGACCCGGGGAGTCGGCCAAGGTCTTTAGCAATCGGAACTCGGCGGGTGTCAGCTCCAGCAACTGGTCGTGATAGCGCACTTCAAAGCGTGCATCGTCGAGCTGCAGGTTGGGCAGGTTTGCCGTGCCACTGCTGCCCGCTTCTGGATGAGGGATACGGCGCAGGATCGCTTTGATCCGCGCCATGACCTCACGGGGGCTAAACGGTTTGCAGATATAGTCGTCCGCACCAATCTCCAGCCCCAACAGACGGTCGATTTCTTCGACACGGGCGGTGATCATGATGATCGGCACTTGGCTGATACGGCGCAGATCCTTGCAGACGTCCAAGCCATCCCGGCCGGGCAGCATGAGGTCGAGCAGCACCAGATCTGGCTGCTCGTGGGCTGCTCGCTCCGAGAAGTATTTGACCACTTCGCGGCCATCGCTGATCCATGCGGTGTCATAGCCACTCGCCGCCAGATAATCCAACAGCAACTGGGCGAGTTTAGGCTCGTCTTCGACCACCAAAATCAAGGATTTGGCTTCACTCATTCTCTGTTCCCCAATAAATGCACGACCGACATGTGCGGCCTTGTTACTTCGCCTAGGTTTCCTGCTCGGCCTGACGGTACGGTAGCACGATGCTAATCCAGACGCCACCCAAGGGCGAATGCTGGGCGTGGATCACACCGCCGTGCGCCTGCACGATGGTCTGGCATAGTGGCAGACCCAGCCCTGCGCCTCCGGTCGCGCGGTTACGAGAGCTTTCCACCCGATAGAGGCGCTCAAACAGCTTGGGCAACTCGGCATCAGACACGCCGGGGGCGGAATCAAGCAGGTCGATCCGCACATCATCCGTCTCGGCGGTGAGTTTAAGCTGTACCTGCCCATCGGCATCGGTATAGCGCAAGGAGTTTTCCAAGATGTTTTTGAGCAGTTGCATCAGGCGGCGCTCGTCGGCCTCGATGATGACTGGCCGTTCCGGCAGCAGCAGGGTCAGGGCCAATCCACGGCTGGCAAGGCGGTCTTGAAAAGCCTGTACAATCTGGTGCATACAGGCACTCACATCCACCTGCTGCATGTGATAGCGCAGCCCCCCAACATCGGACAGTGAGAGCTGATAAAGGTCATCGACCAATTGGCTCAGCGCTTGGGTCTCGGCCAACAGCGAAGACATTGCACTGGGGTCGGGTTTGCGGATGCCGTCCTGGATTGCCTCTAGTTCACCTTTCAGGATCGCGAGTGGGGTACGCAGCTCATGCGAGATATCGGCGACAAAGTCGCGGCGCATGATCTCGTTGCGCTGCAAGGTGGCAGCCAGTTGATTAAAGTCTTTGCCCAACTGCCCCACCTCATCGCGCTGCTGTACGTCGGCGCGGGTGTCATAGCGGCCTTCGATCAACTGGCGGGTCGCGGCTGCGATGCGCTTCACCGGAGCCAAGAAAGATCGCGCCAGCAGTAGTGCGGCCGCAATGGCCAGCAAGGTCGCGCCGAGCATGATCAACATACTGGACTGGCGCTGCTCGGCCAAGAAATGCTGCTCTGCCGGCGTAACCCGACGCTGGCGCGGCGAAACCACCAGCCAACCGACCGTCCGACCGGCGTACAGGATCGGATAGCGGTGCTGTCCGGCAACGACCTGCCCACTGCCTGCAATCGTTTGACCTTGCTCATCCAGCAGCCCCCAATGGGAAAAGCGGCGCAGGGCCGCAGGGGACGGCGGACGATCCGGCCAGCCGCGTAGACCCGGCGCCCGGCCATCGTCCGTGCCGCGTGGTGACCGTGGCGGATACTCACGAGCGCCCTGATGTAGCGGCTCGGCACGACGGTTTTGCTCGGCGCTAAACTCGCGTATAGCACCATCGGAGCGTACGATATCGCGCCACAGTGTGGCGTTGTTGCGGATAAAATCCCAATTCTTATTGGTGGCATAGAGATCGGCCAGCGTGGTCGACACCGACTGCGCACGCTGGGTATCCTGCTGCGCGTTATAGGCGGTGAAACTATGCGTCAGACTCCACGACATCGCCACGCCCATGGCGATGATGACGATCGCACTGATCCCCATAATGACCAGAAACAATTTGGTGGTTATCGTTAAGCGCAGCGGGTGGATCATCTTTGCCATACTTTATATGAGTGTCCATCGCATAGTATGCGACTCCCCCTAGGCATTCAAGGCTCGCCCGCCACATTCAGCCCACAGATTTTTCACAGGAAAACCATCTGCTGAACTGGACTTCAGGCCAGTGTCATACCAATATGAGCGCATAACTCACACGGACTGTAGCACCCCATGACCACCATCCAGACAGAGCACGCGGCCAGCAAACATATCCTTTTGGTCGAGGACGATCCTGCGATCGCCGAACCGCTGATCTATGCCTTGCAACGCGAAGGCTGGCAGGTGCATTGGGTGACACTGGCGGCAGATGCACTGGCGAAGCTTGCGCAGCAGACCATGGATTTCTTGATCTTGGATGTCGGCCTGCCAGATATGGATGGCTTTGACCTGTGCCGCCAGATCCGTAAGTCGTACAGCACCCCGCTGCTGTTTCTCACCGCACGCAGTGAAGAAATCGAGCGCATCATTGGCCTCGAGATCGGTGCGGATGACTACTGCGCCAAGCCCTTTAGCCCGCGTGAGATCATCTCGCGCATCAAGGTCATCTGGCGGCGTATGCAGCCGACAGCGGCGCCACCGGTCAGCACCCCTGACCTCGCCCCTGCCACCGCCGACCTCATCGAATGGGGTGTCTGGCAGCTCAACCTGCTGACCTTTCATGTGCGCTATCACGGTCAGTCGCTGACCCTGACCCGCTATGAGCTACGCCTGCTCGAAGTGCTGCTCAAACACCCCGAGCGGGTCTGGAGTCGCACCCAACTGATGCAGGCCGCGTGGGAGCATCCCGACCATAGCCTCGAGCGTACCGTCGACAGCCATATCAAGACCCTGCGCCAAAAACTCAAGCTGATCCACCCGACCGATCCGATCCAGACCCACCGTGGTTTAGGCTATAGTCTCAGTCGTGATGCGTGCTGACCCGGGAATAGCGTTATGTCGATTTTCTTAAGAATCTGGTTTGCCTTTGCCATCGTGCTGATCGCTGGTAGCTATTTTTCGTTTAGCGCTATGCAAAATCAGATCAAACCCAGCATGCGGCAAGTGGTCGAAGAAACCCTCGCTGACAACGCCAACATCATCGCGACGTTGGTCAGCCCTGAGCTGGCCAGCGGCCAGATCCAGACACCCGCGTTTAAAGAAAAAATCGACCAGATCCTGAGCCGTAAGCTTG
>JASLJP010000341.1 GCA_030152425.1 Aquirhabdus sp. | reverse complement strand
GCGACCATTCTGGCGGCCGGTACGGCTGAGTTTGCGCCCGGCCAGCCCGGCTTTCCGCTGGCGATCAATCTCAACGCCAACCTGCTGGGCAATCAAAAGGACGGCGTGTTTACGGCCAAATCGGTGTTTGTCAAAAAAGGCCGCAGCGTGACGGTGGTACGCACGACGATCACGGGCAATGATGATCGACTGATCGCCGAGGTGACGACCACGCATGTGCCGGCGAAGTGATGCATCGGGAACGCATCCCCTGACGCATCCCGCGGGCTATGCGGTGTCGCTGACCGTGAGTCTCGCTGGATAACGAACGGTGTGCTCAATCAAAAAATCCCCGCATCTGCGGGGATTTTTTGGCTTAGGCACTGAGCACCAAGGCCTCGGCGATGTTCTGCTGTTCGACCATGCCCCGATGGTGTTGGCGCTGTTTTTACCCGCGAAGGCGCATTTTTCGTCGCCCAGACTGGTGCAGCCGCTGAGCAGTGGGCACTCGGCAAACAGCGCGCTGACCCAGTCGACAAAGACGCGCACCTTGGGTGACAGGTGGCGGTTTTGCAGGTAGACGGCGTTGATCGGCATCGGTGCGGGAGTCCAGTCGGGCAGGATCTCGACCAGCGCGCCGGACTCGATGTGGGGCTGCACCATAAAGCGCGCGCACTGGATCAGGCCAAAGCCCTGCATGGCGAGGTCGATATAGGCGTCGATGTCGTTGACCGAGACGAGGCCATCAACCGGAAAGGTGGTGATCTGGCCATCGACGACAAAATCCCAATCAAAGTTGCGCCCAGTACGGCTGGAAAAATAGTTCACCGCGCGGTGGTTTTTCAGCTCGGCGAGGGTCTGCGGCGCGCCGTATTCATCGATATAGCTCGGCGAGGCGAGTGATACGCCCTGAAAGGTGCCGATGCGCCGCGCGATCATGCTCGAGTCTTGCAGTTCGCCAACGCGGATCACACAGTCGACGGCTTCCCCGACCAGATCGACCGGGCGGTCGCTCATGCCAATGACCAGCTCGATCTCAGGATATTTACAGCTGAACTCGCACAGTCGGGGGATCAGGATCAGGCGGCCGATGGAGGCGGGCACGTCGATGCGCAGTCGGCCACGCGGGCCGCGCTCGATGTCGTGAAAGGCCGACTCGCTGTCGGCCACATCGGCGAGGATACGCGCGCTGCGGTCGTAGTAGACCGCGCCGTCCGGTGTAAGGCTGATCTTGCGCGTGGTGCGGTTGAGCAAGCGCACCTGCAGGTGCTTTTCCAGCGCCTGTATGGTGGTGGTCACGGTTGCGCGCGGCAGCCCAAGACTGTCAGCCGCGAGGCTAAAGCTATTGGTTTCAACGACTTTGTTAAACACCTGCATGGCTTGAAAACGATCCATCACCCCCTCCTGCGCCTGGGCTGAGTCCGCCCGTTGGCGTATATCTATCCAGCGCTATGCTACAACATTGTTCGTGAAAAGCGAATAGTGTTGTCAATATTTGTGTATTTATTCGTTGTGGCTAAACTCCTATGCTGTGACCATTCCTCAAGCCATCTCTACGCTTTATCTCATTTCCTGCAGGCGTCCGCGCCTGTGATGGCTTTGCCACTTGTGTCATTTCCCTATAAAGGTGCACCCCATGTCTACTCCCTCGAAGCGTTTTATCCTGTCGGCGACGGTGGTCGCCATGCTTGGTGCCGGTACGGGCACCATCCTCGCCAGCCGCCACGCCGGTGCCGAAGTCAAACCTGCGGCGACGACCCCCGCCGCCGCCCAAGTCGACGTCGCCACCGTGGTCAGCCGAGATATCACCGACTGGCAGGACTACTCCGGTCGGCTGGAGGCGGTCGATCATGTCGACATCCGCCCGCAGGTGTCCGGCACGCTGACCTCGGTGAATTTTAAAGACGGCAGCTATGTCAACAAAGGCGATGTGTTGTTCACCATCGACGCGCGCCCCTATGCGGCCGAAGTCGCCCGTGCGCAGGCACAGCTTGCCGCCGTGGACGCCAATGTGACCTTCACCGCCGCCAACCTCGCGCGCAGTCAGCGCCTGATCACCGACAATGCCATCTCGCGCAGCGACTATGAGCAAACCCAAAATGCCGCCAAAGCCGCTGTGGCCAACCAACTGGCGGCACAGGCCGCGCTGACCTCGGCCAAACTCAACCTTGAATACACGCGGATCACCGCGCCGGTCAGTGGCCGTGTATCGCGCGCCGAGGTGACGGTGGGCAACCTGGTCGCGGCGGGTGGGGCAGCGCAAGTGCTGACCACGCTGGTGTCGACCGCGCGCATCTATGCATCGTTTGATGTCGACGAGCAGACCTTCCTCAAATACATCAACCCTGCGCGCAGCGGCAATGGCAGCGCCGCACCGGTCTATTTAGGGCTGGCCAACGAGACCGATTTCCCGCGTTTGGGCAAAGTCAGCTCGGTGGACAACAACGTCAATACTTCGTCGGGCACCATCCGCGTGCGCGCCGAGTTTGCCAATCCCAGCGGGGTGCTGCTGCCCGGTCTGTATGCGCGTATCCGCTTAGGCGGTGGTCAGCCGCATGCCGGCATCTTGATCAGCGAGCAGTCGGTGGGCACTGATCAGGATAAACGATTTGTGCTGGTGGTCGACAGCGCCAACAAGACCGCCTACCGCGAAGTGAAACTCGGCGCGCAGCAAGACGGCCTACA
>JASLJP010000200.1 GCA_030152425.1 Aquirhabdus sp. | reverse complement strand
ATCGAATTGATTAAAGAGAAGTTACCTGTAACTATCTCTCTGGGGCTATGGAGCACCCTGCTGATCTATCTGCTGTCGATTCCGTTGGGGATTAAAAAAGCCCGCCAACACGGGGGACGGTTTGATCAGTGGACGGCATTTGTACTGGTTGTCGGTCATGCGATCCCGATGTTTATCGTTGCGATCTTGCTGATTGTGTTCTTTGCCGGTGGCTCCTATTTCCACTGGTTCCCACTACAGGGGCTTACCTCAGAAAACTTTGCCGAACTGTCTTTACTGGGCAAGGTTGGCGACTATTTTCGCCATATGGCGCTGCCGCTTGTTGCCATGACCATCGGCGGCTTTGCAGTCCAGACCTATCTGGTCAAGTTTTCCTTTATGGAGGAGCTGGGCAAGCACTATGTGCTGACCGCTCGTGCCAAAGGGCTCGCCCCACAGCAAGTGCTGTATGGGCATGTCTTTAAAAATGCGGCCTTGGTCTTGATCGCGGGTTTTCCTGAAGCGCTGTTGGGTATTTTGCTGACCGGCAATTTATTGATCGAGATCGTTTTTAATCTTGATGGGATGGGGTTGTTGGGTTTTGAGGCCATCGTGCAGCGGGACTATCCCGTGATTTTTGCCACGCTTTTTATCTATACCTTGGTGCGGTTGGTGTTACGCCTGATCAGTGATGTGCTGTATCGCGTGGTTGATCCCCGCATTGGTTTTGAGCAGCGGGGCACGCGATGAATAGGCATTCCGTGTTGCAACTAAGATGGCAACGTTTCCGGCGTCACCGCTTGGGCTATTATTCGCTGTGGCTATTTCTACTGATGTTTGCCCTGTCCCTGCTGGCCAATCTGATCGCCAATGACCGGCCATTGCTGGTGCAGTATCAAGGCCATTACTATGCGCCGGTTGTACGTGACTATCCGGAGACGACGTTTGGCGGCGTATTTGAGACCGCGACGGATTATCGCGATCCGGTGGTACAGCAACTCATCGCGCGGCAGGGCTGGATGATCTGGCCGTTGATCCGTTTTGCCGATCAAACGCCAAACTTTGCACTGGATCGACTCCCAGCTCCGCCTTCAGCTCAGAACTGGCTGGGGACAGACGATCAGGGGCGCGATGTATTGGCACGGATACTGTATGGTTTGCGCATCTCGATCGTGTTTGGTTTAGGGCTGACGCTGCTGGGAACTTTGATTGGCATTGCCGTGGGCGCAGTACAGGGCTACTACGGGGGGATCATCGACCTGATTGGACAGCGACTGATCGAGGTCTGGGGTGGCTTACCGCAATTATTCATGACCATGATTCTGGTCAGTTTGTTTACCCCCAGTATTTATTGGCTATTCGCCATTATGCTGCTGTTTGGCTGGGTGACTCTGGTGAGTCTGGTGCGGGCAGAGTTCCTGCGGGCGCGTAACCTGGACTATGTGCTGGCCGCACGTGCACTCGGCGCCAGCGATCTGCGGATCATCTTTCGCCATATTTTGCCCAATGTACTGAGCTCGACGTTATCCCAACTTCCGTTTATCTTGACGGCCAATATCACTGCATTGTCTACGCTTGATTTCTTGGGCTTTGGTCTACCGCTTGGATCGCCGTCACTGGGTGAGCTGTTTAGCCAAGCCCATCATAATTTAGATGCCCCCTGGCTGGTGTTGGCTGCTTTTTTTAGTCTTGCGTTATTGCTGTCTGCGTTGCTGTTTATTGGCGAGGCGGCACGAGATGCCTTTGATCCGCGCAATCGCTACTGAGTGTAGACGCAGGATTGTCATGGCATTGCGCTAGGATTTCATCTGGGAAAAGCGCAGCCACGATGCTACGCGTAAAACGCTGTAAAAGTGTATCAAGGTGGTGAAGTGGCTTATTTTGCTAGGATTGATTGCTTGATGATGCGCTATCATGCCTCATCGCTAACGTTCATTTAAAAAGAGAGTGGCTATGCTATTACAAGGTAAACGTTTCCTCATCACGGGAATTGCCAGCAAACTATCGATCGCCTATGGCATCGCACAAGCCTTACACCGCGAAGGTGCAGAGCTTGCATTTACCTATCCCAATGAGAAACTGAAAAAACGCGTAGATGAGTTTGCTGCATCGTTTGGCTCTACCTTGGTATTCGCCTGTGATGTGGCGGTTGATGCCGAAATCGAACAAACATTTGTCGATCTCGCCACGCACTGGGACGGCCTTGACGGTGTCGTACATGCCATTGGCTTTGCACCGGGTGATCAGTTAGAAGGTGATTTCACCACGGTGACCAACCGTGAAGGCTTCCGCATCGCACATGATATCAGCTCGTATAGCTTTATCGCGTTGGCGCGCGCTGCGCGTCCTTTGCTGGCCGTGCGTCAAGGCAACTTGCTGACGCTGACCTACCAAGGCAGCGAGCGTGTACTCCCCAATTATAACGTCATGGGTCTGGCCAAAGCGTCGCTGGAAGCCAGCGTACGCTATCTGGCGACCAGCTTGGGTGGCGAAGGTATCCGTGTCAATGGGATTTCGGCAGGTCCGATCCGCACTCTGGCTGCCAGTGGGATCAAGAGTTTCCGCAAGATGCTGGATGTCAATGCGTCAGTCGCACCGCTACAGCGCAATGTCACCATTGAAGAAGTGGGCAATGCCGCCTTGTTCCTGCTGTCGCCATGGGCATCGGCGATTACCGGCGAGATCCTCTATGTCGATGGCGGCTTCAACACCGTGGCGATGAGCCCGCGGATGATGGAAGACTAAGATTGGTGAAACGCACGCGATGTGCTGCGCTACAATCAGGTGAATCTAAACATGTGTTAGGTTCACCTTTTTTATTGCGTGGTTTGATCTGCTTGGGCATGATTGCTGCTTGGTGTGACGCATGTGTTTTTGCTGATTTTAGGGTAGGGGTTTATGAGTAATCGCTTTGACAATGAATATGTAACCGCGAACTATCGCTATATCTCCGCCTACAACGAGCTCAATGCTCGGACGTCGCAGCGTCAGCAAGGTTTGACTATTTTTATCAGTTTCTTTGTGGGGCTATTGGCAGCGCTGATCGCTTCGCATGGGGCGGCTAACATCGGCGATGCGCATATCGAGTGGATCTTGCTCGGGTTTCCCGTTGCATCGGCCAGCTTTGCGTTTATCAATTATAAGTATGAGTTGATCATCACCAATATCCGCGCCTATCTTACGACACTTGAACAACTGAACGCCGCGAATCTGGCGCTGCCCAGTTATAACACCGAGCCACAGTGGATCCATAATTCTGATCATGCGCGACGCTATCATGACTATGCCTGTGCGGTCTTGATTCTGGCGTGTAATAGTATAGGGATCTCCGCTTTTTACGTGATCTACCCCGAGCGCTTCGCATTGTCGAGCTGGGTGATAGCGATCGTAGTCCTCGTCGCAGTGCTCACGGCAACGATGCATTGGTTTTTACCCAAAGTGGGT
>JASLJP010000185.1 GCA_030152425.1 Aquirhabdus sp. | reverse complement strand
AATTTCACCAAAGAAATTCGGAAAATGCTTCATAAAAAAATTACCTTGCTGGTCGCCATCGACCGCAAGCCGATTGATGATTTTAATCCCATTTGCATCGCAGAGGGCTTCAAAATCACGAAAAGTGCACAAATGAATATTGGGTGTATCGTACCACATATAGGGCAGTGCCTCGGAAACCGGCATTTTGCCGCGAAAACCGAGATAGCTGCGCGTTTTCCAGTGCGCGAAGTTGGGAAATGTAATGATGGCTTCCCGTCCAACGCGCACCATGTCCAATAACATTTGGTCTGGTGCTTTAACAGCCTGCAAAGCCTGTGCCATAACCACGGCGTCAAAACTTTGATCAGCAAAGCGACCAAGGCCTTCGTTGAGGTCTTGCTGGATAATATTGAGGCCACGACCGATGGCGGTAGTGATCTTATCTTCATCGATTTCAAGGCCATAGCACTCAATATCGAGGCGTCTAGCCATGTGGGCGAGCAACTCTCCATCACCACAACCAAGGTCGAGGACGCGTGACCCGGCTTTGATCCAATGCTCTGCCAATTGTTGATCAAGTCTCATTTTTGCCCCCGATCTGCACTGGCGTTTCTTGCAAGTTTGTGTGCCCTAATTTGGTGATATTTTGATCAACTGCGGCAATTGTGGACACTTTTGAGACATTGTTTGTCACTTTGTGTCGCATCGCGATTCCGCTCGGCTGGCCTAAAAAGCCACGCAACGTATCGACATAACGTGGGATCGGAAACAGGAACGAGTCATGGCCTTGCGGCGCATCGACGTCAATATAGCTGACCGGCTGGCGATTTTTGATCAGTGCGTCGACCAGCTCACGCGAGCGGCTCGGGGCGAAGCGCCAGTCGGTGGTAAACGAGACCACCAGAAAACGACAGGTCGCTGGTGCCAGTGCCTGACTCAGATTGCCGTCGTGATCGCGCGCCGGATCGAAGTAATCGAGCGCTTTGGTCATGATCAGGTAGGTATTGGCGTCGAAATTCCGGCTAAATTGTTCACCCTGATAGCGCAGATAGCTTTCGACCTGAAACTCGACATCATAGCCGTACAGAAAATTGCCCGACTTGAGGTCGCGGCCAAACTTCTGTTTCATCGCGTCTTCGGACAGGTAGGTGATATGGCCGACCATGCGCGCCAAGATCAGGCCACGTTTGGGGAAGGTGTTTTGTTCGAGGTAGCGCCCATCATGAAAGTCCGGATCGGACAGAATGGATTGGCGTGCGACTTCATTAAAGGCGATATTTTGGGCGGACAGCTTGGGCGTGCTCGCGATGACGGCGCAGTTTTTCAAACGATGTGGGTAGTCGACCGCCCATTGCAGCGCCTGCATGCCCCCCAGCGATCCGCCGACGACGGCGTGCCAGACTTCGATGCCCAGACGATCCGCCAGCAGTGCCTGAACCTTGACCCAATCCCGCACAGTGACCAAGGGGAAGTCGGGGCCATAGGGCTTGTTGTCATTTTCAGGATTTGGGGTGATGGGACCGGTGGACCCACTGCAGCCGCCGATGTTATTCAGTGCCACGACATAGTACAGGTTGGTGTCGATGGCTTTGCCCGGGCCGATACAGCTATCCCACCAGCCTGCTTTGCTCTCACCGGCGTAGTAGCCCGCCGCGTGATGATGCCCCGACAGGGCATGGCAGATCAGGATTGCATTCGAGGCCTCGGCGTTTAAGGTGCCGTAGCTTTCGATCATCAGATCAAAGCGTGGCAGCACCCGTCCGGTTTCAAGCGTCAACGTCTGCTCAAACTGCTCCATGCGCGGCGCTACGATGCCAACTGAATCAGTGGCATAGGCGGGTGTAGGAATGTCGTGCTCGGTACTCACGTTAGTCATGAACTCTATGTCGATGGGGCAAAGCCGGCGGTAGGCCGTGTGTATAACGCTTAAGAATCGCGTGCTTGCGTCATTATAGCGCAGCTACGGGGCTGGTCGCGCCCTCGTATGTATAAAGACGACGAATTTAACCGTCAGGCCTCAATTTTTAAGCGCGGCGCAATCGGTGGGCGAGTTTAGCCTACACGCCGCGTTCACGCTACTGTCGGTGTGCCATGAGGGGCATGGTGCGGCGCAGGTTTTCCAGTTCGATGTGATTATATTCGGCGCTGATAAAGCCTGGCGTTTGGTCCTTGCTGTCCGCAACCACATCGCCCCAACTGTTGACGATGGCGCTGTGTCCCCACGTCTGGCGCTGACCATGGCTGCCGCCCTGCCCTGCGCCGATGACCATGCACTGGCTGTCGATGGCGCGGGCGCGCAACAGTAGCCGCCAATGCGCCTCACCGGTCAGCGCGGTAAACGCCGACGGCGCGGTGAGGATGTCGGCACCCTGCTGGCGCAGGGCGATGGCCTGCTCGGGAAAGCGCAAGTCATAGCAGACCATCAGACCTAAGCGGCCAAACGGCGTGCTGGCTGTGACCAGCGCCGTGCCGGCTTCAAAGGTGGCTGACTCATGATACTGGCCGATGCCATCCGGCACGGTCACATCAAACAAATGAATCTTGTCATAGCGGCTATGGATCTGACCTGCGGGGTCGAGCAGCAGATTGGCCGAGCGGACTCGACCATCGTCGATCACGCTGCCATCCGGTCGGTAGCTACACGGCACCGAGCCGGCCACGATCCACAGGTTCAAGGTGCGTGCCCACTGGCCAACGGTCTGAATAATCTCATCAAAGCGCTCGGCGGTCTGGCGCTGCTGGCCGGGCGCAAAGCAGGCAAAGTTTTCCGGCAGGACGGCGAGCTGGCTACCCGAGGCTGCAGCTTGCGCCAGCAGGTCATAGGCAGTGCGCAGATTGAGATCAATCTGATCTTGGCTGTTCATCTGAATCGCGGCAAAACGGGGCAGGCTCATGGCAATACTCAAGCTATAGAGGTGGGCGCTGAGTCGATCTATGCCATCAGGG
>JASLJP010000182.1 GCA_030152425.1 Aquirhabdus sp. | reverse complement strand
AGACTGATCTCGACGTCGTCTTTAACCAATGCGCCTTGAACATTGTCGAGGTGCCACGTCTCGCTGCAAGGCATATCACCTTCAACAACGGGTGGCCTGTTGCTGCTATCGCTGGTACTGACCGGA
This sequence comes from Aquirhabdus sp., assembly GCA_030152425.1. Lineage (GTDB taxonomy): Bacteria > Pseudomonadota > Gammaproteobacteria > Pseudomonadales > Moraxellaceae > Aquirhabdus. The sequence continues at coordinate 3,737 of JASLJP010000182.1, read as the reverse complement.
ATGCTCTGGAACGGGTTGGCTGATTGTGCGGCCAGCCATTCGGATTCAAGCGTTGCCAATATTCGCTGAGTATCATGTTCGATACTGCGCGCGACGTTCTTTCGACTGACGCTTGGATAGGTGAACTCCATCACCATTGGCGCCGAAGAGGGCGAAGCAACGCCTTCAACAAACATCTGCGCCTGGGACGTGCCAAACGAATTGAAACGCTCACTGGACAAGATGCTCTCCAGTTCGCGTTGAGAAGTTGTACTGTGAGTCACGACGACAAAATATTTTCTGGGGAGGGTTGTACTAGTTTCCATGTCTCTCTCCTTAACTGCGTACCAAAATTGGCTAAAAGGTAAATCGGCAGGCGAGCAATGACTTCCTTGGAAGTAATCGACAGGCAGGGTCTGGGCCCGAAAATGGCCCTCGATAAGTTCCACTCGATCTGCTGCTATGTTGTTAAGTTTATTGTTATGGTGTCGCGCTCATTCAATCGCTTTTTTATAGACAGGCTTGAAGTACAACGAGAGCTATATGGTTGCATCAGACGATCCTTCGTTCGTATGCAAAAGGGTGGCTGCCCTTGAGTCAGGCAGTCGATATCAGACCCCGCAGCAGGCGATAGCCATAGCCGCGAATGCTCTGAATCGCGTTTGTACCATACATGTCCTTGATTTTTCCACGCAAGCGGCTGATCGATTTCTCCAGCGCGCGAGGGTCGTAGAAATGGGTGTTGAGGCCCATGATGCCAGCGATTTCATCATGGCTCAGAATGTGATTACGGGTCTGCGCAAACGCTTCCAGGATCTTCATCTCGGCAAACGAGATGTCGAGTTTCTGGCCGTTGTCCATCAAACAGATGCGTGTCGGGTCCAGCGTGAGATTGATCTCGCGCTGCCATTCTTCACTGCTGAAGAATTCGGCCAGCAAGTCAGCGCCATCATCGGAAAGGGTATTGAGCTTGATACAAACATCCGCGCCGGCCAGATAGTATTTGATCTTGTTGACGGCGCCGCGACCGGTGATGACCGCGCAAATGATCGGTTTCAAATTATCGGCTCGCAGGTTTTCCACCAGCGCGAGGTTTTCTTCAAGAGCCTGCGGGCTATCGATGACCAGGAAGATGGCACGATATGATCTGCAATATTCATTTTGCTGATATGAACTAAGGTAGTCGTTGACCTCTAGTGGCATATCGGTGCGCACATGCTGGGCTACCAGCGCTCTAAAATGTTCAGCCACGCCACGGGTGCGACCCAGAGTGAGAACTCCGGGATCGGCATTTGTGGGGCGCGGGCTTCTAGGCGCTAAGTTCCCTGAGAGCATCATGCATTGACTCGAATTAGTGCTGACATCGGGATGTTAAAGCACCGGTTCTCATCTGTGACTGACAATTGGTAACATTTACGCGGATTTTAGACGTGTCTCCCGAGTTTTCTAACAATAAATAAGCTTTTCAAGCTTTTAGTTGATTTTCTCGGGATGGTGAACTAGTGCTTAGATGGTGGCGATATGCAATGGTGCCACTATTTTGAGTCTATTGCGATGGCTTTGTCTATGTCCTTTTGCCATTGTATGGCCATCTCTGAATAATGTGATATTGATCACACTTTGTCGGCGGGGCAAGTTTTTTCTATCTGAAGCCTAAATATTTTCCGTTTAGTTCGTCGGCCGACGATTACTAACATGGCTTGAGTGTGGCAATTCATAAGAACTATTCTTCAAGATCAAAAGATCGCAGCCTGCGGCAGCTTCTACATTTGCAATACGTTCCCCTGTAGGAGCTGGCGAAGGCTGCGATCTTTTGATCTCCAACTAAACCAATTGTGTAACTTCAGATACTCAACCCCTGAGTGTTATTAGCCGGTCGCTCACCCAGAGCGCTCTGACGGAGGATTAATGGATTTCTGGACCCTTTTCCAGGTGTTGATATTAGGCGCAGTAGAAGGCCTGACCGAGTTCCTGCCGATCTCCAGTACTGGCCACCAGATCATCGTCGCCGACTTGCTCGAATTCGGCGGCGAACGCGCCATGGCGTTCAACATCATTATCCAACTGGGTGCCATTCTTGCCGTCGTCTGGGAGTTCCGCCCGAAGATCATCAACATCGTCAAAGGCCTGCCCACCGAGCGCAATGCGCAGCGCTTCACCCTCAACTTGCTGATCGCCTTTCTGCCCGCCGTGGTGTTGGGCGTTTTGTTCGCGGACACCATCCACGAATTCCTGTTTAACCCGATCACCGTCGCCGTTGCCTTGGTGGTTGGCGGCATCATCATGCTGTGGGCCGAACAGCGCAATCATGTGATCAGCGTCGATCACGTCGACGACATGCGCTGGTCTGACGCGCTGAAGATCGGTTTCGTACAATGCCTGGCGATGATTCCCGGCACTTCGCGCTCCGGGTCGACCATCATCGGCGGCTTGCTCTTCGGTCTGTCGCGCAAGGCCGCCACCGAGTTCTCGTTCTTTCTCGCCATGCCAACCATGGTCGGCGCCGCAGTGTATTCCGGCTACAAATACCGCGACCTGTTCCAGCCGAACGACCTGCCAGTCTTCGCCCTCGGCTTCGTTACGGCGTTCATCTTCGCGATGATTGCCGTGCGCGGTTTGCTCAAGTTTATTGCCAACCACAGCTACGCCGCGTTCGCCTGGTATCGGATCGCGTTCGGCTTGCTGATTCTGGCGACGTGGGTGTTTGGTTGGGTCAACTGGACAGCAGCGGCGGCCGCCTGATCACTGAGCGCTGATCAACGCCGCAACGGCGAGATCATTTAACGCCGAATCCGGCGACTCCTGGCGATAGCGCTGCAAGGCCGACGTGAAATACGCGGCCTGCAGCATGCCGTCGCTGGCCAGATAAAGCCGCGCGTCTTCCTGCTCCTCGGCGGAGTAAACACGTTTAAAGCTTTCAGTGGTGTTGTTGGTGGCAGAGAAGGGCGTCAGCAACAGCACCATGATCGACAGGCCGGAAAACTGCGTCACCTCCCACGGCGTCTCGGTGCGGCCCATACAAAAGCCATCGCAGTGCGCATAAGCATTGGAGGTAACACTAAACAAAGCGAGAAAGGTGTAACGCTTGAAACCGGAAAAGTTAAACGCGGGCATACCCAAAAGACATCCTGTCTGCAAAACAAAACTCCGGGCAACGCTCATGCGTCACCCGCACACTCAAAACTTCAATCAACGGCCTTCAAGCAACGCCGCCGCCTGATCCAGCAACGCCAGCGGATCCTTGGCCTTGTGAATATCCACCGACAACAACTGACGAAATTTACGCGCCCCCGGGAACCCCGTGCCCAAACCCAGCACATGCCGCGTGATGTGATGCATCGCCCCACCAGCCTGCAAATGCTCGGCTATATAAGGACGCAACTGCGCCAGCGCCTCAGCCCGGCTGATCACCGGCGCCGAACTGCCGAACAACTGCTGATCCACCTCTGCCAGCACATACGGATTGTGATAAGCCTCACGCCCCAACATCACCCCGTCGAAAGTCTGCAAGTGCTCATGGCAAGCCTCCATCGTCTTGATCCCGCCGTTCAGCACAATCTCCAACGCCGGAAAATCCGCCTTCAGCTGCGCCGCCACGTCATAGCGCAACGGCGGAATGTCACGATTCTCTTTCGGCGACAACCCCTCCAGAATCGCAATCCGCGCATGCACGGTAAAACTCGTGCACCCGGCATCGCGGACGGTGCCGACGAAATCGCACAGCTCTGCGTAACTGTCGCGACCATTGATGCCGATGC
>JASLJP010000082.1 GCA_030152425.1 Aquirhabdus sp. | reverse complement strand
CGGACTCTTTGCGCTTTTGCTTGAGACCGGCATAGGTGGCCAATGGGGTGGCGGTATCCAGCCCGACCGTGCCATTGATAAAAATATTCGGATTTAAAAAAGCCATGCTGCGACTCCGCTCAAAAAATGGAATTAAAGCCCCGCCATCCCGGCCATGGTTGCACCGGTGTTCAGGACGTTGTTAAAGGCATTGCTACGCGCATTGGCCGCGCCGATCTTGGCCGCGCCAAGGGCGGACGCCGCGCTGGTGGTGTAATCATTGGCCTGCGCCACGGCATCAGCACCCGATGCCCCGACCTTCGCCGCGCTGTTTTGACCGAGCGTGGCCACGCCCATCAGACGGCTATAGCGGTTGGCCTGATCGGCGTTGTAGTTGCTATAGGCCTGCTGATACTGCTGCGCCGCCAGATTATTGTTAAAGCTATTCAGCGCCTTAAGCGTCGCGCCCGACAGCAGACTACCACGCGCCGCCGCCGTGGATTGAATGCCCTCCAGCCCCTGCTGACGGGTAAACTGATAGCCCGGATCGGCGTGAAAGTCGCCCAGATTAAACGACCGCGTCAGACTGCCATCGCGCATGCCTTGCGCAAGCGCGGTATTGCCCAGCTGTCCGGTCTGCACATAGGGCTGCAGGTCATCGCGCGTTTGGTTGTACATCTTCATGGTGTTTTCGGCCGCGACATTGGCCGAGTTCGCCTGCATCTGGGCGGCACTTTTTTGTGCCTTGGCTTGGTCTTTGGCGGTCAGATAGCCGCCCACCACCGACCCCAGCCCGATGGCGCCTATTGCTGCTGCTGGCATAGCCAGTCCTCCTGTGTCAGTCCGAGTAGATGCTGATCGAGCAGCACCCCGTGTTTCAGAAAACTCTTGCGGTTAATGCCCTCCAGCCGAAACCCCGCGCGCATGGCATACAGCCGCGCCGCGCGGTTACTCTCCGGCACATGGGTGATCAGCTTGAGTCCCTTGAACTCGCCAAAAAACCAATCAATCACCAACCGCGCCGCCTGCGCCGCCCCCGCCCCACGCAGACTTGGCAGCAGACAGGTATGTATCTCATAGGTCGCCGCATTGTGCGCATGCAGCAGATACGCCCCTACAGGTTCAGGGTTACGGATCAGCATCCAATACGCCTCCGCGTGATCCTGCGGCACATAGCCACCCTGCGCAGGATCACCGGCCAACCCATCATCATGGATAAACGGCAACACCTCGGCGTGATTGACGATCGCCGCGATCACGTCCATATCATGCGTGCGCTGAATGTCCATCTAGCTGATCTCCGCGCCGGACGCGGTAAAGGTCAGGCCAGCCCCCAGCGCCTGCAGGAATGACCCTGCGGGCATGATCTTGCCGATCAGCTCGGGGCACAGATAAGAGCCACCTGCGGGCACGCTAAAACTGACCAACTGATTGCCCGTTCCCGCAGTGCCCGCCGTCGGCACGATATAGACCTGTAGGGTCACGGGCGCGGCAGTGGTATTGAGCGCCGTGGCCTGTCTTAGTTGAGTATTGGTCGCGGTAGGCACCGTGTATTTGGTCGCAGCCGTACCGGTCAAGGTACTGGCCGCACACAGCTCGAGATGGCGGATGGTCATGGCTATAAACTCCAAAGCTCTAGGTCGGAAATACGCTGGGACAGCACGCTGATCTGCGCCGTCTCACACGGCACATCCAGCAGCTCAGGAAGGGGAAGTACCGGCGGCACCAACTCCGGCAACACATCAACAGTCGCAACCGGCATCTGCAGCGACGGCAGCATGTCTGCAGGCGGCAGACTCGCCGCCAGCGGCACCAGATCGAGCAGCATCTGATCGACCAACTGCGGCAGATTGGAGGCGATCACCTCATCGGCACTACGCCCCAGCAGTTGAAAGAAATACAGCCAGCTCAGCGCCGGCACCCCTTGGGCGGTCAGCACAGGTTCATTGGGCGGTAGCCTAGCCACCACTCGCGTTGCTTTGCTCATGCCCGCGCCTCCTCCACCCTCAGCAGCGCACCGATCAGGGTAAACGGCGCCGGATCGCTAAAGCTGATGCGAAACACCTGCTGGCGCGCCACCCCCAGCCTGCGAAAGATCACCCGCTTGCCATACTCGCCGCGCTTGCCGATCGACTGCAGCCGAGGATGTGACCAGGTCATGCCGCCATCATTCGACCACTCCAGCACGCAGCGCGGATCACTGCCCGCACCAGCAAGCCCCACTGCGCCGGTCTGCAACAGCAGCTCCAGCGCATCGATCCGCACGAGGTTGTTATGCGCCGACACCATCGGCGTGGTGCGCACCCGTTTGATCGGCCGACCGTTATCCGTCACATTCGCAACGTCGAGGCGATACAGGCTGCCCGTCTCATAGTCGGACAGCAGATGCATGCCCTGCCAGTAGCAGTGCAGCTCGCCGCGATGACGGGTCAGTTCCCCATCCTCCGCCAGCGCGGCACGCTCATGCCACAGACCGGTGGTCAGGTCATAGCACCACGTCTTGTTCGCCGTCGGAAAGGTCAATACATAAAACGAATGGCCGCTCTGCTGATAGGCATAGCCGATTGCATCATCCACGCGGGAATAGCCGGCAAACGCGGTATTCAGCGCCGCCGTCGAAATTGGTGTCGCTTGGTAGCCCTGCACCATCACCACCTGACAGCCGCCAAACTCCGAACGCGACAGCCACACCACCGCCGAGCCAAAACGCGACAGCGAGCGCGGTGCCAAGATGCCGTACGGGATATACGCCCCGCTCTGCCGCGCAAAGGGCAGGTCTTTATCGCCCGTGCTGTAGTACACCTCGGTCGACACATCCCCCACCAGCCACAGCTCCAACTGCTTGACCAGCAACGCCCGAATCCGATCCGGATTGCCCTCCGCCGTCGCAAAGGACAGCGCATCAAACTGCGAGTCATACAGATCCGTCCAATAGAGCTGCCCCGTCTCCGGACGGTTAAACACAAAGCGCCCATCGAGGAATTCGACATCGTCCGCGCCATAAAACGCCTCATCCGTGATCGCCGTCACCGCATTGTTCGACAGGTCGATCACAGCCCCGGCACGCCGCGTGACCACCACCGCCTGCAGACCGTTTTCCGCTAGAGAAACGTGATCGCTTAGCGCCCCGCCCAGCACGCCGATGGTCACTGGCGGGAATGCCACCGACTCCCACAGACAGATATTTGCCCCGATCACCATCAGCAGCTTGCCATTGGCCAACGGCAGCATCGCCCGCAGCTTAGCCGCCAGCGCCGCAACCTCCGTCAGCCCCGGCGTCGACAGCAGCGCTTGGCCAAACTCGCCATTGGGCACATCCAGCGTATGCGGATACAGATTGATACAGCGCTGACCGCTTAAGCCCAACTGCGGCAACGCAGCGCTACCGCCCACCAGAGGCAAAGGAATTTTTGCCATTAGACGATCCCCCGACTTAAATTAGTCAGGGTCACATCCCCCTGCGTGCGCAGCGGCTGGGCATTGCTACGCTGTAGCGCCACCATCGCCTGCGCCGCCTGCTGCTGCAGTGCGGGGGTGGCCGACATGCCGTACTCCTCGCTCATATGTAGCGCGAGGTTTAAGATCAACGCATAAGCATAGCCCTGCGGCAGATGTAGTTGATCGGACAGCAGCAGATCACGCTGCAGCGACGCGCCGTACACGATCAGCGCCTCCGCCCCCAGCACGTTATCCACGCTAAAGGTCCAAAGCAGATCGCCCGTGCGATAGTGCACCACCGTATCCCCACAAAGCGGTAAACCCACGCCTTGACTGCCCGCTGCAGGCTCGATATCACGCTCAAGGCGCACCCGATACGACACCCCACCGACCTGAAAATCCGCA
>JASLJP010000054.1 GCA_030152425.1 Aquirhabdus sp. | reverse complement strand
TTCTATAGAGAGGGATAAAACATAATGAACACGTTTCGTGCGTCTCTGATGGGCGTAGCAATATTAACAGGCGCTGCGACGCTGCTGACCGCATGTGGCGGTGGTGGTGGCAGCGATACTCCGCCGTCGACGACACCGGGTGTCCAGGTTGATACCATCAATGGTACTGCCGCGACCGGCAAAGCCTTCGTTGGTACGGTGGTCGTGGTCAACAAAGATGGCCTCGCCTCAGCCCCTGCGCCTATCGCCGCAGATGGTACTTTTAAGGTCAATGTGGTCAAAGGCGCGCCGTACCTGATCAAAGCCAGCAATGGCAAAACGGGTGATGCACTGGTCGAGCTATACTCGTATCTGGCCGATGCCCAAAAGCGTGTCAACGTGACCCAACTGACGACTCAGGCCGTATACGATGCCAATGCGCAGGCAAAACTGGCTGATCTGTACGCCCAGTGGGCGACACGTCATGCAGCACTGACACAGGCAAAGATCGATACCGCTGCAAAGAAAGTCGCCGCCAACTTGAACACCCAGTTAACGGCAGCCGGCTTAAATCCGAAAGCCATCAGCATTTTTAACGATTATTTCCGAGCCAATAGCACCGGGATCGACAAAGTGCTGGATCAGGTTAAAATCAGTTATAACTGTAATATCGGCAGCTGTAACGTCAACTACATCGTCAATGGCTTTGCATTTGATTGGAACTATAGCATTGATGTCAGCGGCTATAATATCGTCATCACCCCACCCCTGACGACGAATGGCAACTACGACCTGAAAGTAACCACCGTCATCGCCGGTCAGGGCACGACGATCGTGGTTAAAGGCGTGCCGAAAGCGGCTAACAAAGCCGAGTTCTGCGGTGATGACGAGATTCAGGGTCAACTGCCTGCGAATATCACCATCAACTCCTGTGACTACAACGGGACGACTGGTGCGATCAATGCGACCGTGGTCTCCCAAGGCTTTAGCATCAACTACACCGTCAATTATGAGTATGTCGCCGCGACCTAAGTGATCGCCGCCTCCACCCGCCCAACAAAAAGCCCGCTCTAGTCAGCGGGCTTTTTGTTGGAGATACGCAGTGCTTAGCGGAATTTCAGTGTCATCAGACCGAGCAACACCAGCATGATGGTGATGATCCAAAACCGCACCACAACGCGGGTTTCCGGCCAGCCCAGCTCTTCAAAGTGATGATGCAGCGGTGCCATACGAAAGATGCGCTTCTTGCGCAGCTTGTATGAACCCACTTGCAGTACTACGGAGATCGCTTCGGCAACAAACAGACCGCCCATGATCGCCAGCACCATCTCTTGACGCACCATAACGGCGATCACACCCAGCATGGCACCCAGCGTCAAGGCGCCGACATCACCCATAAACACTTGGGCAGGATGGGCGTTAAACCATAGAAAGCCGAGCCCTGACCCTACCATCGCCGCACAGATCACCACCAGTTCACTATTGGCTTGGATATAGGGGATATGCAGATAATGGGCAAAGGTGACGTTACCGGATAGATAGGCAAAGACGCCCAGACCCGCCGCCACCAGCGCCACGGGCATGATCGCCAGACCATCCAGACCATCGGTCAGATTCACGGCATTACTGCTGCCGGTGATGACCAAATAGGTAAAGAAAATCGCGCCTGCCCCGAGCGGGATCGACAGGTTTTTAAAGAACGGAATCAGCAGATCGGTTTGATCCGGTGTTTTGGCCAGATAGTAGAGTGCAGCCCCAGCGCCCAGCGCACCGACCGATGTCCAAAAGTATTTCTTTTTAGCCGAGAGACCCTTGGGATTCTTGTGTTTGATCTTCAGCCAGTCGTCCATAAAGCCGACCGTACCAAAGATGACCATGACACCGAGCACGATCCAGACGTAGGGGTTATCCAGTCTGCACCACAGCAGGGTGCTGGTGGCGATACTAAACAGGATCAGGATGCCCCCCATGGTCGGCGTACCGGTCTTGACCAGATGGGTCTGCGGGCCGTCGTTACGCACGGCTTGGCCGTATTTGAGTGCATGCAGTCGGCGGATCATGGCCGGACCGATCAACAGGCTTAAGCCCAATGAGGTCAGAATACTAAAGACGATCCGTACGGTGAGATAATCAAAGACCAGAAATGCACGCTGGTATTCCCCCAAAAAGTTAAACAACCAAAGCAACATTAATGTGTCTCCGCTACAGAAAGGGCAGTAGGATGATTTAGGGCTAAGTCTGCGGCGATTGTCGCTTCAAGTCCAGCGATTAGGCTTTCCATCTGCATAAAACGCGAGCCTTTAAATAAGATATTGATCGGCGCACCTGCCGCCGCTTGTCGCTGGCTGTGTAGCCAGTCGCTCAACGCAGCCAGCAACGCGTCTTTGTCCGCGTAGGCACGCTCAGGTGCCAGCGCGGCGGCATACTGACCGACTGCAAAAATGGCATCGACCGGCAACTGTGCCAAATCCAGACCCAGTAGACGGTGTTCTTCTGCGGCACTCTCGCCCAGTTCGCCGATATCTCCCAAGACCAAGGCGCGCGCGCCGGCTTGGGCGACGAGTACCTGTGCGGCGGCACGCATTGAGTGCGGATTGGCGTTGTACGTATCGTCGATGAGGATGAGCTGAGCGTCAGGCAGCGCGTGACGGATAAAGTTCAAACGACCTTTGGTGCCGGGGGCTTGGCCGAGTCCCGCTGCAATCGTGGGCAGTGCAATGCCGAGTGCCAGGGCAAATGCTGCGGCTGCCAGCGCGTTTTCGACATTATGCGCACCGGCAAACGGCAGCGTGACGCCGATCTGCTCAGCGCCATGATGCAGGGTAAATTCGCTGGCTGCGGGTTGTAGGCTTATTTCCGTGGCATAGACATCGCTGTTTTGCGCATCGCCGCCAAAGCGAATGGCTTTAAACGGCGTCGCCGCCGCTGCGATGACCTCATGGAAGTCGCCGCTGGCAGGGATGATGGCGATACCGTCAGTTGGCAGGCCTTGAAAAATCTCTGATTTAGCGCGGGCAATGCCCTCGCGGCCACCAAACTCGCCGACATGTGCCGTGCCGATATTCAGCACACCCGCTACGCGGGGCTGGACCATGGCCGTGGTATAGGCGATCTCACCGACGTGGTTGGCACCCAGCTCCATCACGGCATAGCGGTGCTGCGGATTGAGCTCCAGCAACATCATCGGCACGCCGAGATCATTGTTGAGGTTGCCCCGCGTGACGAGGACTTGCTCTGCCGAGGTTTGGGCGCGCAGGATACTGCCGAGCATTTCTTTGGTGGTGGTCTTGCCGCTCGATCCAGTCAGGGCCACGGTGGTCAGCGCCGGGAATTCGGCGCGCCGCGCCGCGCCCAATCGACCAAGTGCCAGACGGGTATCGTCCACCAGCAGTTGCGGAACGCTGATATCGGGCAGTAGGCGCGAGACGATCACCGCACGGGCACCTTGCTTGACCGCATCGGCGACAAAATCGTGGGCATCAAAGCGCTCGCCGATCAGGGCGAGAAAGGCGTCTTGGGCTTGGAGTTGGCGGGTATTGGAGATGATCCGCGTGACGGAAAAGTCAGCCGCAGTCGCTGGGCTGAGTCCATGCCATGACCCGTGGGTTGCGGCGGCTAAGGCGCTTGCCGACCAGACTGGCTGTAAAGAGAGAGCTTGCGCAGAAGCTGTCGGGGTAGAGTCAGTCATGTTGTGTTGTTCATGTCAAAAAGTGAATAAAAGGGCGCTACGCTGCCCAGAATTGTCCTTGATTAGGCCTGCTTTTGCTAGTGTTGCGCCTCTGGATTGCGCCAAAGTTGTGATGAGTTTTGGTACAGAATGCTTAGCGTTTCACAGATGCATCGACCGACTCTGGCAGCGGCAGCAGGGCTGCACGCGCCTGTGCCAGCTCGACCGCATCATCAAACCAATGGCGCACGCCAGAAATTTCTTGATAATTTTCATGGCCTTTCCCCGCGACCACCACGGCATCGCCTAGCTTGCTCTGACTCACGGCCAGACGGATGGCGGTACGACGGTCTGGCTCGACGGTGATTTTTGCGCGATCTGCCTCATCCACGTCCTGCAGCATGTCGGCAATGATCGCGTCGATGGTTTCCGAGCGCGGGTTATCTGCGGTGATGATGACCAGATCCGCACCATCCAGTGCCGCCCGCGTCATCAGCGGGCGTTTACCACGGTCGCGGTCGCCGCCGCAGCCCACCACACAGGTCAGCCGTCCTGCGGTATGGGGACGCAGACTGGCCAGCACTTGGCTAATTGCATCGGGCGTATGCGCATAGTCGACGATCAGCAGCAGGTCATCATCGGCGATCAGTTGCATCCTGCCTGCTGCGCCGACCAGTTGCGGCACGGCCGCAGTCACCTGATCCAGCGTGAGTCCCAGCGCCAGCGCGCCTGCGATGGCTGCCAGTAGATTGGCGACATTAAAGCGACCCAGCAGCGGGCTTTGAATCGTCAGGGCGCCGAGCGGTGTCTGGATGGACAGCAACGCACCTTTGAGGCTAAACGATGCGTCCAAGACATAAAACTCAGCCGCGCTGGTCTCTTGCATCGAGTAGCGCCAGACCACCACATCGGCGGACAGCGGCTGGAGCATCACGGCATAGGCGGGATCATCGACATTGACGATGGCGTATTTCAGCGCGGGAAAGACGCGTGGGTCAAATAGGCGCGCTTTGGCTGCTGCATAGGCCTCAAAGGTGCCGTGGTAGTCGAGATGGTCGCGCGTCAGATTGGTAAAAATCGCCACTTCGATCGGGGTGCCGCTCAGACGGTGCTGCTCCAGACCATGCGAGCTGGCTTCCAGCAGGGCAAACTTGGCGCCCTGTGCGGCATAGTCATGTAGATGGTTTTGTAGTTGCAGCGCATCCAGCGTGGTATGGGTCGAGGGGATCAGGTCGGGCAGGATGCCGTTGCCGGTCGTGCCCAGGACGGCGCTGGGCTGGCCTGACAGCGTGAGCAGCTCTGCGATCAGACGCGTGACCGTGGTTTTGCCATTGGTGCCGGTTACGGCCGCGACGCGTGTCGGCGCGGGCAGCGGCTGAAGCCGTTGGTTAAAACGCCGACTGATGGCGCCGATCCGCGCGCGCAGATCCGCGAGATAGAGGAGCTGAGGGTGGTCTAAGCCCAGCAGTGCCGGATCGGCCTCGGACAAGACCACGGCTGCCCCTTGGGCGATGGCCTGCTGGATGAAGTGCGCGGCTTTGCTATGGCGCTCTGCCAGACTGCTATGTGGTGCAGTCCCCAAGATGGCAAAGAACAAGCTGCCCGCTTTAACCTGACGACTGTCCAGTGCCAGACTGTGGATGAGGGTCTGGGCGATGGCTGCAGGCAGCTCGGGTGCTGCAGTGTCGCTGTACAACGCTGCAAACGGAAAACCTTGCTGTGCTGCGGTCACCATCGGGGCATCTTCCTTAAAAGCAGGTGGTTATTTAGTCGCAGTCTTGCTGGTCTCAAGCGCCTTGTCCATCGGCACGTTGAGCAGACGCAGAGATTCGGTCATGATTTTGGCAAATACCGGTGCAGCCACCAGACCGCCATAGTATTGGCCGACCGGATTTTCCACCACAATGGCGATCACGATGCGTGGGCGGCTCGCGGGTGCTAGACCGACGAACAGGCCGCGATATTCCGAGGCCGAGTAGCCACGACCATCGGGACGCAGTTTGTGCGCCGTACCGGTTTTCCCCGCAACCCGGTAGCCCGGAATGGCGGCTTGTGGCGCTGTGCCGCCTTTTTCCACCACACCTTCCATCATGGCGATCACATCCGTCGCGATTTTTTCGCTAAACATCCGCTTGGCTGGGGCAGCACCCTCGACTTTGCGTAGCGTCACGGGATGCTGGACGCCCCCACCGGCGATGGTGGCATAGCCTTGCGCCAACTGGATCAGACTGACGTTGATGGCATAGCCATAGGCCATGGTCGCGACCTCAGCCGTGTTCCACAGTTTGGGCGGGATGATCAGGCCGCGGCTCTCACCGGGGAAACCCAGCGTGGTTTTTTGACCAAACCCGATCCGCTCATAAAACAGCGGTAAGGTATTGTTCGGCATCGACAGCGCCAGCTTGGCCGCACCGACGTTACTTGATTTGACGATGATGCCCTTCAGGTCGATCATGCCGTTATTGCCATGGTCATGGATGGTATGACCACCGATGACCAGTGAGCCGGGCGAGGTATTGACCAGTGTAAATGGCTGATATTTACCGGATTCCAGCGCAGCCGCAACGGTAAATGGCTTCATGGTCGAGCCGGGTTCAAAGCTGTCGATAGCCGCGCGGTTACGCATCGCGTCTTTGTTGCCGAGGCCATCCGAGTCGTTCGGGTTATAGGCCGGCCAACTGGTCATGGCCAGCACTTCGCCGGTCTGGGCGTCGAGCGCCACACCGGTCGCCGAGCGGGCGTTATTGGCGATACCCGCCGCCGCCAGCTCGCGGTACATGATGTACTGCATACGGCCGTCGATACTCAAGGTGACGTCTTCACCCGGACGCTCCGGTTCGATCAGGTCGACATCCTTAATGCGGTTGCCTTGTTTGTCATGCATCACGCGCATCTTGCCGTTCTGACCGGCCAGCACGTCATTGAAGTTGGCTTCCAGACCTTCGATGCCTTTGCCGGCGCGATTGGTCAGGCCGAGCAGTTGGGCATTGGGCTGCGCTTGCGGGTAGTAGCGCTGATAGTCGGTCTGTTTAAACACCGACTGAAATTTGCGTGACAGCACCACATCCGCGTCTTCAGGGCGCATTTGACGGCGCAGCAGCAGATAGCGCGAGCGGGGTTTGTTTTGGATCTGGGCGTTCAGCCAGTTTGGATCGACACCGACTGCCAGCGCCAGTTGCCCGAGATCAAAG
>JASLJP010000330.1 GCA_030152425.1 Aquirhabdus sp. | reverse complement strand
TTGAGTAGGCGGTCGCTGTCTGCTTGCAGGGCGATCTTGTCGCCGTTGACCAGGCCGGAGAGCAATAACGACATGGCACGGGCATTGGTGCGACATAGCACGGCGTTTTTAACGGCCATACGCGGTGCGAGGTCGACATGTGAGGTCTTGGACAGTTCGCCTTGCAGTGGGATCACTTCTTTAAGCTCGCGCAGGAAGACATTGGCCACATCGGCCACGGCATCGCCAAAACGGAACGAGCGCGTCAGGCGCGTGGCGGTCAGCGGGAGCTGCTGCATGGCATTGACCGCACCGCGCCACGCATAGATCTGCTGGTGGGCATCACCGACGTAGATGACTTGGGCGGATTTCTGCTTCATCAGCACGCCGAGCATCAGAGGGTCGGAGTCTTGCGCTTCGTCAAACAGGATGTAGTCGACCGGTATAATCGGCTCGGACAGCGCCCAGCATTTCAGATAGATATCATGACCGATGCCTGCCTGATGCCGTGGGTCGATGGAGTCTTGCCAGCGTTTTTCGACATGGGGAAACAGGTACATGCGCAGGCTTTCAGCGTCATCGGGATGCAGCCACTCAGGCAGATCGAGATGACGCGGCGCGGGATGCTGGGC
The DNA here is from genome assembly GCA_030152425.1 of Aquirhabdus sp. GTDB lineage: Bacteria > Pseudomonadota > Gammaproteobacteria > Pseudomonadales > Moraxellaceae > Aquirhabdus. The sequence continues at coordinate 4,675 of JASLJP010000330.1, read as the reverse complement.
GTTGGTGGCGCAGAAACGACTGACGGCATTGCTGATAAAGCTGCCTTGGCGGCTCGGCGTCAGGGTGAAGTGCTCGTAGCGGTTGCCCAGCATACGGCGGATTTTCATCGGCTCTAAGCGATACTGCTCGGCCAGCCGCGCGGGGCTTAAGCGCGGCAGGCGAAGCTTATCCGTAATCGCGCGATTAACGTGGCGATAGGCCATAGAGTGAAAAGTGCGGCAGTCGACATTGCCCGGAAAACGGCTTTTGGCCTGATCGGCGATGGCTTTGTTAAAGGCGAGGTAGATGCCTTTTTTACGGGGCATGGCTTCGCTGATCAGTTGCAGCGTGGTGGTCTTCCCGCTACCGGCATAGGCGATGATTTTAAATGAGCTGCCCTGCTGGGCTTGTTCGATGGCCAGAGCCTGCTCGGCAGTGGCCTGCTTGGTCTGGGCGCCTGTTTTCTGGCTGGAATGAATGCTATCGGGGCTGATCGCCCCGGGATGGAGGGAGGTATTCACTGCTGTGCGGCACGACTTTTTTCAAGCATCCGGCCAAACAGGAGTCCCAGCTCAAACAGCAGCCACATCGGGATCGCCAACATGGCCATACTCATGGCATCCGGCGGGGTGATAAACATCGAAATGGCAAAGCAGCCCACGATGATATAGCGGCGTTTATCAACCAACGAGTCGACGGTGACGATGCCGGCGAGGATCAACAGCAGGGTGGCGATCGGGATCTCAAAGGTGATGCCAAAGGCCAAAAACAGCTTGAGGCAGAAGCTTAAGTACAGATTGATGTCCGTCATGGGTACCACGTCTGCTGGTGCGATATGGATAAAGAATCCGAGGATCGCTGGCAGGGTAATAAAATAGGCAAAGGCCACGCCGACATAAAACAGCACGATGCTCGACGCCAGCAGCGGGATGGCGATCTTGCGTTCCTTTTTGTACAGCGCGGGGGCGATAAACTGCCAGAGCTGATGCAGGATATACGGCATCGCCAGCATGATCGCGACAAAAAACGCGAGTTTAAACGGCGCACCAAACGGCGAGGTGACATCGGTGGCGATCATGGTGGCATGAGCGGGGAGCTGGGCGCGCAGTGGCGCGGATAGATAGGTATATAAATCCCGCGCAAAGAAGGCCAGCGCAAAGAAGATCAACCCGACACTGGCAAAGATCCGAATGAGATGCTTGCGCAGTTCAATCAGATGCCCCGTGATCGACATCTCGGCGCTTTCTTCGGTAGAGGCTGGTGGTGGGAGTGCTTCGGTCATTGGGCGATGGCGTCTATAGGAAATGATGGAGCAATGGGGGTGCGGCTCTGCAGCGCCTGCGGACTGAGTAGCAACGGCGCGCGCGGCGTCAGCTCACTGGATGCAGACGGCGGCAGATAGAAATAATAGTGGCGACCTGCGGGGTCGAGCAGCGGCGTCGCGACACCCAGCGACCAGTCGCCGGTCTGGCTCGGCCTAAGGGCATCCTCGACGTCGAGTTCAAGCGCACGGGCATCGGACATAATACTGTGCTCGACGTCCTTGATCTTGGCCAGTTCGTCTTCCATGCGCTTGCGCATTTCGGCGAGATTGACCTCGCGCTCGATCTCGGCCTGCATACTGGCCAGACTACGGCGGATTTTGCCATACCACGCACCGGCCATACGCGCGGCGTGCGGCAGCTTTTCCGGCCCCAGCACGATCAGTGCGACAGCGCCGAGCAGCAGAATTTCACTAAAGCCTACATCTAACACGGCATGCTCTCTGGGTAAGGGTGAGGAAAAGTCACAGTATACAGCCCTTAGACCTTGTCACTGTCCTTGCGCGCTTCTTCGCTACGCTTGGCGCTGCCGTCTAGGGTGCGATTGTCATCCAGATTTTTGTCCGCAGCCGCTTTGTCGCCGTCGCCCATGGATTCTTTAAAGCCTTTGACCGCGCCGCCGAGATCCTTACCGAGGTTTTTAAGCTTCGATGTGCCAAAAACCAGAATCACGACCACCAAGATCAAGATCAGATGCGCCGGAGATAAACCAAACATACACGTACCCTCTTATCAATACTGCTTAAATAAAAACACCTGCGCGCGTTTTAGGACTCGCTGCGTGACGCCTTTTCAACCAAACCGGACAGGTCGAAGCGGCGCGCGAGCTCATCCAAAATCGCTTGCGGCTGGATATTAAACTGACCCAGCATGACGATAGCATGAAACCACAGATCGGCAGTCTCATAGATCAAGTCCTGCGTATCGTCGTTGCTGGCATCTTTCGCAGCCAGTACGGTCTCAAACGCTTCTTCGCCGACCTTCTCCAGAATCTTGTTTAGACCCTTGTGAAACAGGCTGGCGACATAGGAGGAGCTGGGGTCAGCGCCTTTGCGCTCTTGCACGATGCGACCCAAATGCGCCAAGACGTCGATGCGGTCTTGTAGATCCGCAGGTGCGGTGGGTGCATGCGCATGACCCGTCACCCCGTAAATCTCGATTGGATCTTTGCGCACGGCATCGACCACTTCCCAGCCCGCTGGGGTCAGTACGCGGTAGAAGCAAGATTCGCGCCCAGTATGGCAGGCGATACCGCCTTGTTGGGTAATTTGCAGCACGATCACGTCACCGTCACAGTCCAAACGGATCTCGTGCACGTCTTGAACATGCCCTGAGCTTTCGCCTTTGTGCCATAGCGCTTGGCGCGAGCGGGAGAAGTACACGCCACGTTTCAACTCGGCGGTGAGCTGCAGTGAGGCTTTATTCATCCACGCCACCATGAGGATACGTCCCGTCGCCCGATCTTGGGCAATCGCGGGAATCAGACCATGCGCGTCAAACTTGACGTCGTCTAGCCAGCTGGAAGTGGTGGTCGCTGCAGCGCTCATGGCGGGGTCTCATGCTGAACAAAATCGATAAAGGGCAACGATAAAAGTCGCTGCTCTATTGTAGGGGATGTCGCGGTCAGATGACAGGCTCGTGATCGGTCTGTAGCGCTGTGGAGCGCGCGCCGGACGTCTTTATTTTGTAATGGAACGTAGCAAGGCGATAGCACGCTATCCTGCCCTATGGTAGCGTTAAGCCATGTAAATCCTAAACCTATGATGGCATAGGCGAATCCACACAAAACTGCATAAGAAGGTTCTATACCATGGCGATCACCTCGCATCCGATATCCAAAACCTCCGTCACCGAAAAAGCGCTGCTGGTCTCGATCAGCGGCTATGCCCTGCTGGTGGTCGGGCTGATCCTGCTCGCCAGCTCTGCCTACCTGTTTATGACCAGCGAAAGCGCTTCCCTGTCGTCGATCACGCTGTTCGTACTCAGTCTATTGATTTTCAAAGGCATGTCGGTCATTGCGCCGAATGAAGCGGTGATCACCACCTTCCTCGGCACCTATATGGGCACCATGAAAAAGAGCGGTCTGCGCTGGGTGAACCCGTTTTATAGCAAAGAAAAAATCAGCCTGCGGGCACGCAATCTCAACGGTCAGGCGCTGAAAGTGAATGACAAAAGCGGCAACCCGATCGAGATCGCGGCGGTCGTGGTCTGGCAGGTCGATGACACCGCCCGCGCGACCTTCGACGTGGATAACTATGGCTTGTTTGTCCAGATCCAGTCCGAAGCCGCCGTGCGTAAACTGGCCAGCTCCTACGCCTATGACCATGGTGAAGACGACCAAGCGACCATCACCCTGCGTGACAGCACCGGCCTGATCAACGAATATCTGGAACAGGAACTCAATGAACGTTTGGCGCGTGCCGGTGTGGTCGTGATCGAAGCACGCATCAGCCATCTGGCCTACTCGCCTGAGATCGCCCAAGCCATGCTCCAGCGCCAACAAGCCGCCGCGATGATCGCTGCACGCCGTCAGATCGTCGATGGTGCCGTGGGCATGGTTGAGATGGCGCTGCAGCGTCTGGAAAGTAAAGGCACCGTGACGCTGGATACTGATCGCAAAGCGGCATTGGTCAGCAATCTGCTGATCGTGCTGTGCGGTGAAAAGAGTGTCAGTCCGATCGTCAATACCAGCGCCTAACGCGCAGGACGACACTTAACCCAGGCGTGTCGCGTGAGCGATGCGCCTTTTTAATGGCCTTTCTTCCGCCGGATATACAGCACTTTTTCCACTCGCGCCACCACCGAGCCATCATCGGCGACGATGTCGATGCTGTAGGTGCGCAGTACCGGTGCGTTATTGGCCGCCAGCGCGACGATCTCGGCGACCTCGGCGGGGTCCAGTTCGATGCGTGCTGTGACGCGGCCCCGACCGGGGGCGACGAAGTCGATACTGGCGGACTTGTCCCACACCACATGGTCTTTGCCGATCTGCTGTAATAACAACAACATATACAGAGGATCGACCATGGCATACAGACTACCGCCGAACTGGGTGCCGACAGCGTTTTTATTCAGCTTGGTCAGCGGCATCTCGACCTGCACCACGCCACGATCCAGATCCAGAAACGTGGTGCGCACACCCGCACCAATATAGGGCGGATAAAAATTAAGTAAGAATTTGGCAAAGCCTGCGCTTTTGGTCAGCTTCTCAAACATTTATGCGGCTCCTCTCGCTGCGCGACATGGGATTTCAAAACAGATTAAACGCTCTACAATGCGCTCACCATAAGTCGATTTTTGTCACGATGCACCTGCATTGTATGAACGGAGCAGTCTTGAACCGAGCAGTCACCACCGATGACGACCCGTACAC
>JASLJP010000328.1 GCA_030152425.1 Aquirhabdus sp. | reverse complement strand
ACCTGCTTTTAAAAATGCCTTAATTTCTACCCATCATGTATACCCATAACGCTGTTTTCGCCCTCCTATTCTCAGGCTCACTTAGCCTGAATCTGCTGCTGCGCGTCGCGCGCATATAATCTAACACCTCGCCCCCGCTCGCCATGAGCACACCCGATGAATGTCGTCTGAAGGTTTAGCACCTCTACGTTTAGCACGTCTGCTGCACGTGCTGCTCAGTCTAGACCCTGACCCAATTCCGTAAGCTAAAGCCTGTTTATCGACTGATCACCCGTGATGATTTGTTGATACCTAATTGAATTAAAATCAAATATTGGAGTAAAGATCATGATGTTAACCGACCCCAGCAAAAAATATCGCCCGGCCTACCAGCGCGTAGATTTGCCGGATCGCACCTGGCCGAGCAAAACCATCACATCGGCACCAATCTGGATGAGTACCGACTTACGCGACGGCAATCAAGCGCTGTTTGAGCCGATGAATGCCGAGCAAAAGTTGCGCATGTTTAAAGCCTTGGTCGCCATTGGCTTTAAAGAGATCGAGGTGGCGTTCCCGTCGGCATCGCAGACCGATTTCGATTTTGTGCGGGGCTTGATTGAAAACAATCTGATCCCAGACGATGTGACCATCGAGGTCTTGACCCAAGCCCGTGATCATTTGATCGAGCGCACCATGGCGTCGGTAAGGGGAGCCAAAAAAGTCATCGTCCACGTCTATAACGCCACCTCGCCCGTGTTTCGTCAAACCGTGTTTAATCTCGACCAAGCTGAGACTCAGGCCTTGGCAGTGAGTGCTGCGCGCAAGATCAAGCAGATCGCCGCGACGCAGCCTGAAACCCAGTGGACATTTCAATATAGCCCCGAGACCTTTACCGCGACTGAGTTGCCATTTGCCAAAGCAGTCTGCGATGCCGTGACCGAGGTGTGGGAGGCGAGTCCGACCAATAAAGTCATCTTAAACTTGCCTGCCACGGTTGAAGTCGCCTCGCCGAATGTCTATGCCGATCAAATCGAGTGGATGCACCGCAATCTTGCCCGCCGTGACGGCGTGATCTTAAGTCTGCATCCGCATAATGACCGAGGTTGCGCTGTGGCCGCAGCGGAGCTTGGCCTGATGGCAGGTGCGGATCGGATCGAGGGCTGTTTGTTTGGTCACGGCGAGCGCACGGGCAATGTCGACTTGGTGACCTTGGCGCTGAATCTGTACAGCCAAGGCATCAGTCCGAATCTTGATTTCTCTGATATGAATGACGTTATCCGTACAGTGGAAGAATGCACCCGTTTGCCGGTGCATCCGCGCCATCCATATGCTGGAGACTTGGTGTTCACCGCATTCTCAGGCTCTCATCAAGATGCGATCAAAAAAGGCTTCTCGATGCGTCAGGACGATGAATACTGGGAAATGCCGTACCTGCCACTCGATCCCAAAGATTTGGGACGTAACTACGATGCCGTAATCCGCGTTAATAGCCAGTCGGGCAAGGGTGGGGTGGCGTATTTGCTCGAGTCCAACTATGGCGTGGTCTTGCCGCGTCGCTTGCAGATCGAGCTGAGCCAAGTGGTGCAGACCTTGACCGATGAAAGCGGGGCAGAGGTGCGCGCGCAGGATATCTGGCAGTTGTTCGAGCAACACTACATCGGTGTGCAGCAGCCCTATCAGTATGTCAGCTACCATCCGGAGCATGTCGATGAGAGCACCGAGCAAATCGAGCTTGCCGTACAGCATCACGGCGTGGCCAAGCAGTTTGCAGGGCGCGGCAATGGCCCCATCTCGGCAGTACTCAATGCTTTTAACCAGTCCTTGCCGCATCCCGTGGAAGTCGTGAGTTATGAGGAGCGTTCGCTGGGTCAGGGGGCGAATGCCAAAGCAATTGCCATTATTGAATTGGTGGACAAGTCGCGTCAGGTGTCGACCTTTGGGGTGGGTATCCATGACAACATCACCACGGCATCGGTACAGGCGATCGTGGCGTGTGTGAATCGTTTAATGCGTTAACACCGCATGAAAAAACAAAGCCCATCATGACGATGGGCTTTGTGCGTTCTGACGCCCGCAGTGCGGGCGTAGCGTGGGCTTAAGTACCGATACGACCGCCATCATTTTTGGTGATGACGATAGTGGCGGAGCGTGGGCGAGTGCCTGCGCCGTAGCCAGCGTTGCTTGGCCAATGGCTGCTGTAGGTCGACGAGTCGGTGACCGTTGCCGATGGTGAGCCTTCACCGGGATGCTGGATGTTGACGAAAATCGCTTTGCCATCTGGTGTTTCGCAGAAGCCAGTGATTTCACAGTCTTTCGGACCGACGAGGAAGCGTTTCAGCTTGTCGGCAGCAGGTGCTGCACCGATTGGGGTGACCACGGTCAGTGGGCTACCATCCGCTTTGGTGTAGCTCAGGGTCTTGACGCTACCATCGCCAACGGTACCCGGAATCGCCGCCAGCAGCATGCAGTTGGTGACATCGGTGTAGGCGCCGTCATCGGTTTGGATCCAGCACAGGCCAGTGTTGTGGCTGAATGCCAAGCCGTCTGGGCTGGAGAAGTCCTGATCAGCACTGAGTTTGGACATGTTGATCTTGGTGGTGTCCGCGCCGGCTTCTGCACCCAGCAGGTAGATATCCCAGCTAAAGGTAGTGCCGCCATTGCCTGCAGATTCTTTGACACGCAGGATGTGGCCGTTTGGATTACCTTTTTGCTCTGCGCCAGCTTTCAGATCGACGTAGAAGCGTGGGTTTGGACCATCTGGGTTGACTTGAGTTTTGTCGTTAGCCAGTGGGTTTGGATTGTCTACGGTGTCGACCAGACGTTGGGTGTTATTGGTCAGCGTTTGGTAGATTTCACCGGTGATTGGGTTTACGCCGCCCCACTCTGGACGGTCCATCTTGGTCGCGCCCACTGCATCAGCGGCCAGACGTGCATAGACCAGAACTTCAGCTTGGGTGGTGAATGGATAAACGCTATAACCGGAGATCAGCGGATTGCTGATGGACAGCTCTATCCATGTTCCTGTGCCATTGGCATTGTACTTGGCGACATAGAGTTTGCCATCGTTCAGGTATTTGTCACCGACGGCCAAGTGGTCGGCTGCATTGGCATCAGCCGCATTCCAGACCGCCTTCGATACATACTTGTACATGTATTCGTTTTTGGAGTCATCGCCCATGTAGACCGCCAGAGGCTTGCCTTCTACCGGAATACCGAACGATGCGCTCTCATGGGCAAAACGACCCAGTGCAGTACGTTTTTTCAGCAGCTTGGATTTGTCGTACGGATCCATCTCGACGATATAGCCGAAAGTGTTCATTTCATTGCGGAAGTCGGCTTGTGGCACAGCGGCCAGTGCGCCATTGTTCCAGCGGGTGTAGCGGTCTTCTGTACCGCCCGATTCCCAACCATGACGTGACGCTGCGCCTTCGGCACGGCCATAACGCTTCAGACCAGTAACCGATTTCGCGCTGCGCAAGGCGTCATCGCCAACTGCACGGGTAAAATAACCTGCCCAGTTTTCTTCGCCGGTCAGGAAAGTGCCCCATGGGGTTTTGCCGGTACCGCAGTTGTTCAGGGTACCACGTGCCTTGGTGCCATCAACCGAGTAAACGGTTTGGACCAGATTGGTGCCGCTGACTGGACCGGACAGTTCGATCACGGTGTTTGGGGTGATACGACGGTTGAAGGCTGAGTCACGTACCGGTGCCCATACACCCGCAGTTTTTTTGGTTTCGAGCACGGCCAGACCGTGGACGGCCAGCTCTTTGTCGATCTCTGCTGCTGGACGTGGCAGGGTGTTGGTGCCACCGTCAGCATGGATAAAGAACGAGCTGAGTTTTTGGTTGGTGGTGGCTTCGTGGTTGGTTGCCAGCAGGCCGCGGTCAGAGGCGGTCAGCGATGGTTTACCGCTGGCATCCAGACCAAACCACTCCATACCGTCATGATGGTCGCCG
>JASLJP010000309.1 GCA_030152425.1 Aquirhabdus sp. | reverse complement strand
TGCCGAAGAGATGCAGCGCGAGTGGTTTAAAGATGCCAAGCAAGTCGGCGTCACAGCGGGTGCGTCAGCACCGGAGATTTTGATCAGCCAGGTGCTGCAGCGTCTACGGGAGTGGGGCGGGCAGACGCCGGTCGAGCTGGCGGGGCGTGAGGAAAACGTGGTGTTTTCCATGCCCAAAGAGTTACGCATTGCCGTCACACAGGCCTAAGTCATACACCTAGGCCTGTGCCCTGATTTATTCTTCCTTTACGCCAACGACAGTCGCTTGTTGGTATTTCGGCGCTTTGACATAGCTGTGCATATTGCGCAGCATTTCAAAGGGCTGTTCCTGTACAAACATATTCACGATGCCGAGTGGCAGCATGCCATTCGGGTCAGCGTAGCCGCTGGCGGTGACTTCAACCTGCGGTTTGCCGTTCACTTTACCCAACGACTTAAACTGCCACATGCCTTCATAGTGCTCGATCCGAATAAACTTGGGTCGTACGGGCGCACGCGGGTCAGTGGTGGCGACGTTCTTGATGGTGACGACGCCATCAGGGGCTTGGCTGAGGCGACCGGACACGATCACGTCACGATTGGACAGCGGGAATGGGAAGTTCAACTCCATACGCAATAAGAAAGCACCGGTCTGATCGTTACGCTCTAGAATCGTTGCCTTGCCGGTATAGGGTGCCCATTCGGAAGAGTGTTCAGTATCCATCACCAGTGCCACGGCGCCCGACAGCGTACTGTCGATCACGGTAGTGGCTCGGAAGTTCATGGTGGGGTTGCCGGCTTCTTTATAGGTCCAGACTTTGACGCCGTCGCGGTCTTTGACCAGCTTGGCCGGGGTGGTTTGGACTGGCGGTGCCTCGGCATAGGCCGTCACAGACAGGGTGGTAAAGGCGGTTAACAATACCGCACGGGTGAGCCGCTGCGTGCGGCTGCTACGGTGTTGGGTCGTGCTGTTCATAAGCGTTCTTCCTTGATTGGCGGCTTAATGTAGCGCTGATTTGGTGCAGCTTATTTTGTAGAGTAAATCACATTATTTCAGGTTTAGCACGTCCTGCATGTCGTATCTCTGTGCGTCTTTGCCCGTGACCCAGATCGCGGCGCGGACGGCTCCGCTGGCAAAGTTCATGCGGCTGGTGGCCATGTGTTTGACTTCGACACGTTCGCCTTCGCCGATAAACATGACGGTATGCTCACCGACGATATCGCCACCTCGAATGGTTTGAAACCCAATGCTTTGGCGGTCGCGTGCACCGGTAATGCCTTCACGGGCATAGACGGCATCTTCTTTCAGATTGCGCCCCAGTGCGTCGGCCACGGCCTGACCCATCATAAACGCCGTGCCGGATGGCGCGTCGACTTTATGGCGATGATGGGCTTCGATGACCTCGATATCGACACTGTCGCCAAAGGCTTTGGCGGCGACTTCGAGCATTTTGAGTGAGACATTGACACCGACCGAATAGTTGGCGGCATAGACCAGCGGGATACTGCGCGCTGCGTCGGTGATCTGCTCATTTTGGCTCTCGGACAGGCCGGTGGTGCCGATGACGATGGATTTGCCCGCCGCTTTACAGATCTCCAGATGGCGGATGGTCGCCGCCGGAGAGGTGAAGTCGATGACCACATCGCATTGATCGATCACGGCGGCCAGATCGCCGACTACGATTACCCCGTTCTTGCCGATACCTGCCAGCTCGCCGGCATCGCTACCCAGCAGTGAGCTTTCGGGCTGTTCGACTGCGACCGCGAGGGTGGCATTGGTTTGGCCAACGGCTTGGATCAAGGTGCGACCCATACGGCCGCCTGCGCCTAAGATACCGATACGTGGTGCTGTGGTCATGTTTGACATCCTTACAGATACGGGGTGCGGTTGGGTGCGTGACTGGGTATCTCCCTGCCTACGCGCAGCGCGCATTAAAGGTCTGAATTGTAGCCGAAAAAACAGCATGCCGCCTAGCAAACTAAACGTATCGCTACACAATGCCGTTAAAACATCGACCAAAAAAAGCGCCAGCCGCACACCTCATTCGAGGTCTACGGCTGGCGCTTTAAGTCTGGCTACACGCGGCTTAAGAAAACAGTTCGCCGATGCGTTCAAAGAACGATTTCTTGTTTGGCGATTGCTCGCCATTGTTCATCGTGCCTTGCAGCTCGCGCAGCAGGTCTTTTTGATGGCTGGTCAGATTGACCGGGGTTTCGACCGTGACACGGCATAGCAGATCGCCAGTCATTGAGGTACGTACGGGCTTGACGCCTTTACCACGCAGGCGGAACAACCGACCGGTTTGGGTGCCTTCTGGAATCTTCAGATTGACGCGGCCATCGAGGGTCGGGATCTCGACGTCTTTGCCCAGTGCAGCATCGGTAAAGCTGATTGGCACATCCATATACAGGTCGGCACCGTCACGCTGGAACACGCTGTGTTCACGCACCACGATCTCGACATACAGATCACCCGGTTGTACACCCGCACCGCCAGCCTCACCTTCGCCAGTCAGACGCACGCGGTCGTTGTTGTCGACACCGGCTGGGATGCTGACTTCAAGAGTGCGTGATTTGTCTTTAACGCCACTGCCATGGCAGGTGTTGCAGGGATTTTTGACGGTTTTGCCCCGGCCCGAACAGGTTGGACAGGTTTGGTTGACGGCAAAGAAACCTTGCTGCATACGCACTTGACCCGCACCGCGGCAGGTGCCGCAGGTCTGAATATCTTTGGCGTCTTTGGCGCCTTTGCCATCACAGGTGGTGCAGGGTGCCGGTGCAGTAAAGGTGACATTCTTTTTCACGCCTTTGACTGCTTCTTCCAGCGTCAGCTCCATCACATAGCGCAGATCGGCGCCGCGACGTTGGCGCGCCTGTCCGCCGCCTTGGCGACCGCTAAACATGTCGCCAAAAATATCGCCAAACTGGCCGAACATGTCTTGGAAGTTTCCCCCTTGGAAACCGCCACCACCCATACCGCCCATACCATCAAATGCGGCATGACCCATGCGGTCGTAGGCGCTGCGTTTTTCGGCATCAGACAGGATTTCGTAGGCTTCCGAGGCTTCCTTGAATTTTGCTTCGGCGGAGCTATCGTCGGGATTACGATCCGGATGATATTTCATTGCCAATTTACGATAGGCTTTTTTGATCTCGTCTTCGCTAGAGCTTTTAGCGACACCAAGAACTTCGTAATAATCACGCTTCGCCATGAGCGGGCACACTCCACAAAATATAAAAACAAAGGAACACGGGTAATGTCGGCTTGTTGGGGGCGTCGCAGCAACTTTTCAAGAGAAATTGGCATGAGCGGTGCGCAAAAAGTTGAAAACTGCATGAGGGGAGGATGCAAAACAGATGCCAGTGACGATTTCCTTGCGGTTAGCGCCGCTGGATATGCAATACGATGGCGGCAATGCGCTCCACCTGCTCATAGCCCGCTTGGGTCAGCTCATCGGCAAAAATGTCCGGGTCGATCTCGTTATAGCGCCAGTCTAGCGTGCTGTATCCGCTGAGTAATTGCTGGATATGCTCATAAAACACATCGCGTCCAGCGACGATGCAGACGCCAGTATAAAGTAGCAGCGCGCCGGTAACAGACAGACGCGGTAGTGACTCTGCAACGATGCGCAGTGCCAGCTCCCCGCCATATAGTCCGCCACCATCGCGGTAGGCACGTTTGGCCGGATCCATCATAAACGGTGGGTTGGCGACGATCAGGTCAAAGAGTGTCTCGATGCCTGCCAGCAGATTGTTGTTGACCGGCTGTAGGGTCGCTGCAGCGGCGACTGCATTGGCCGCGCTATACAGCAGTGCCTGCGGGTTGATGTCGATCGCGTAGATCTTTGCCGTAGGCGCATGCTTGGCGATCAAGATCGCGGCAGGGGCGGCACCACTGCAGATCTCGACCGCATGCAAAATGGGCTGCGCGACCTGCTGTAGATGCTGCTGTAGCGCAGTAGCAAAACGATAGGTGTCTGGGCCAAAAAAGACCGCATCCGTCTGCGTGGTCGGAAAGGCGGAGTGGATAAACAACTGGTCATCCAGACGAGAGACTCGCAGCGTGCTCTGCCATGCATTTTGCTGTTTGACCACATAGCCCGCAGCCCGTAATTGCTCGAATAACGCAACGTCCAGCAGCCCGTCTGTAAAGGGCAGGCTCCAGCCAAAAATATCTCTTAAGTCGCGCGCCAAGGGCTGCGGACGCCGATCTAGCCACAGTTGATGGGTGATCGGCGTGACCGTCGTAAACTGGTAGTGCTGCGATTTTAAATAATGGATCAGCGCGACGAGTACAGCGATCTGCTGATTTTCATCGTTACTGAAGTTCACGTGATTGACCATCAGAATAATCCTAATTCATGAGAATGCTACACAAGCTTATTATTAAGTTACACAGTATCTGATTTCAAAATAGTAGCATTAACGTCGAATTAATAGGGTAATGTTGTATATATTTAAATTAATAATTAATAAATACAAGGGTGTGCTATATGAATAGCGTTTCGAATTTTCAAGCACAAATACCTGACGTGTGTTACTCCCCACCGCACGCGGAAAACTTAGGCGATCATGCGCTGTACCATGCGTTTTTGTCCGGCTCTGATCTGGCGGCTGACCATGCGCGCGCCGTGCATTTGGTCCAGCAGCATCTACAGCGCGTACAGCATCATGCGTGTGAGCTCCCTGCGGATCCAGACCATCTGGCGCACTGGATGGCGGCGCAAAACGCGCAGGTCGGCTTGCGCTATCAGCACTATTTGGCCGAGCGGCGCCAAGGGGCAATGCCGCGCTATTTCCCGACCAAGGCACATGCGCTGTTGTTTTTACAACAGATTGCTCCCACCAAGCAGGTCGATGGCGCGTGGCTCTATGGCACTTTGCAGTACAGCGGCGATCAGCGCCTGCATGCGCTGATTCATACCTATCTGGACGAGATTGGGAATGGCATCGCCGCGCAAAACCATGTCGCCATTTTTAATAAACTGCTGGCGGATGAGGGGATTCTGCAAGATGAGCCATTGCCAGCGATATATTATCAGCAGGGCTGTATACAGTTGGCACTGGCTTTGGTGGCGCAGGATTATTTACCTGAAGTCATTGGATTTAATTTTGGGTATGAAATGCTGCCGCTGCACCTACTGATTAGTAGTTATGAATTGCGCGAGTGGGATATAGACCCCTTTTATTTTAGTTTGCACCTGACGATTGATAATCCAGATAGTGGTCATGCCCGACAGGCGCTGTCGACGATTCAGGCTTTGCTGCCGGCCGATCCAGTGCAGCGCAGCGAATACTATCGCCGTCTCAAAAATGGCTATCGCCTCAATCAGGTCGGGATCGGCACCGAACAGATTATCCAGCAGATTGATTTAAACGATGCCGTGATCACCCTGTTACAGCACAAAGCCAAGCATGGGCAATATACCCACAGTAACTATTGCCGCCATGCCGGCAAGACCGTGAATGAGTGGTTGTCCGATCCGCGTGAGATCGGCAGTTTCCTCGCCGTACTGACGGCCAAAGGGTGGATCAAACGCGATACAGACCCGGTGCAGAGTCGGTTCTGGCATTTGATCCATGGCGATACGGCCTTGATGTTTGGTGTGTTTACCGCTGCCGAGCAGCAGATTGTTTATGATTGGATCGCGGGCAGTTGGCGGCCGCCACAGCCAGTCCACCCCCTACCCACTTTGAGATTGCTGGCGCTGCCTCCCCGTACGGCAGAGCACCCCCCGCATCTAAACGCGGACACTGCATGGTTGGACGCCGAGCGTTCCTTACCGCGTGCGCTGCGCCTCGCCTTAAATACGCATGATCGGGCAGAGGCGTTTAAATTGCTGATTCCCTATCTGCGTGCGCCCGTCCACCATAGCCCGCTGGGTCTGCTGGCCTGTCAAAAATATGTGACGCTCTTCAAAGGCCACCACTAGGCTCACTGCAGTCCACGCTGGATAAAAAATGCCGCTAAAAGCGCCTAAGCAGAGTCATCCGCCCTATAATGGCAACCATTACACTCTGATCGGATTTTTAGCTCATGCGCCACGACCAACGTCAAAACAATCAACTCCGCCCAATTACCTTCACCCGTCATTTCACCCGTCATGCCGAAGGTTCAGTGCTGATCGAGTTTGGGGATACGCGTGTGCTGTGTACCGCCAGTATCGAACATGGTGTACCGCGTTTTCTGAAAGGCACCGGTCAAGGCTGGATCACCGCCGAATACGGTATGTTGCCGCGCTCGACGCACACCCGCAATGACCGTGAAGCAGCACGCGGCAAGCAATCCGGCCGAACCCAAGAGATTCAACGCCTGATCGGCCGCAGCTTGCGCTCGATGGTTGATCTGAAAAAAATGGGTGAGAACACCATCACCATCGACTGCGACGTCTTGCAAGCCGATGG
>JASLJP010000243.1 GCA_030152425.1 Aquirhabdus sp. | reverse complement strand
CTTCAGATCGATCGCACGTTTAAAATACTCTTCGGCTTTGGCCTGATTCGGCTCACTGCCCTCTTGCTGTAGCAGCACGCCCATCATCAGATTGGCTTCCGGCAGATTTGGCTCTGACTTCAACGCGACCGCGAGGCTGCGCTGCGCTGCATCGAGATTACCGCTTTTGATAAACTCAGCGGCGATGGCGGTACGTGCCAGTGCCGCTTCTCTGGGCTTCGGTTCGGATTGTTTGGCGTTCATCATCGATGTCGGTTTGGTCTCGACTGTCTCGCAGCCGCCAAGCATCAATCCTGCGACCGCAACCATCGCGGCAGAAAAACGCAATGATGTCTGCACACTGAGACGATCACGCGGGTGGAACACACGGGTGTTAAATGCAAGCACCTTTAACCTCTAGTTCTCAAAATTTCGCTGCGCTGACCCCGGGCGGAGTGAGCGGTTTTCTGATTCGTTTCACTGTCATCCGCGGCTTTTTGTGCCACGACTTTTTGCTTCCACTTCTCAGCTCGGCGGGTGCGGTCGGCCACCTGACCCACCAACTGACCACACGCTGCATCGATATCATCACCGCGCGTCTGACGCACGGTACAGACAAAGCCTGCATCGGCCAGCGCTTTCTGAAATCCGTCGATACGGGCGCGCGCCGAACGCTCATAGGGCGCATGCGGAAAGGGGTTAAACGGAATCAGGTTAATCTTACTGGGTAAATCACCTAAAAGTTGTATTAATTGTTTGGCATGTTTAGGCTGGTCATTGACACCATCCAACATCACATATTCGATGGTGACGTGTTTTTTACGGGATGGCTCTAGCGGATCATCATCCAGTGCAATGTCGTCTTGCAGCGCTTTGGTCTGGGTGGCCTTGTTCGCGCTTTTTTGCGCGGCTTTGCTTTGCGCTGTTTTGTCAGACGGCGGCGCACCGCGTTCGACATAGCGACGTGCAGCAGCCATCAGTTCGACCAATGGATATTTTTTATTGATGGGTACCAGCTCATTACGCAGTTCATCGTTCGGCGCATGCAGCGAGATCGCCAGTGCCACGTCGATCTCATCGCCGAGCTTGTCGATCATCGGCACGATGCCCGAGGTCGACAGGGTCACACGGCGCTTGGACATGCCATAGGCGTGGTCATCCAGCATGAGCTGCATCGACGATACGACCGGACCAAAGTTGAGCAAAGGCTCGCCCATGCCCATCATCACCACGTTGGTCACGGTACGGGTACGGTCACCGACCGGCACATCTTCCATATAAGACTGGTTCGCCACCCATAGCTGACCGATGATCTCAGCAGGCAGCAGATCACGCTCAAAGCCTTGTTTGCCGGTACTGCAAAAACTACAGTCCAGCGCACAGCCGACCTGTGACGAAATACACAGGGTTTTGCGTCCTTCGGCAGGAATCAGCACGGTCTCGACCAGCGACCCTGCCCCCTCTCCGACGCGAATCACCCACTTACGCGTGCCGTCATTGGAGTATTCACGGTGCACCACTTCGGGGGCGGCGATATAGGCCAGTGCGTTAAGTTTCTCACGCAGGCTACCCGCCAGATTGGTCATCTGATCAAACTCGGTCACGCCAAGTTGATGAATCCATTTGGTGACTTGAGCAGCCCTGAATTTCTTTTCACCGATGCTTTCAAAATATACTTCAAGCTGCTTGCGGGTCATTCCCAGCAAGTTGACCTTTTCAGGGCGTGCTTCACTGACCGAAGGCGACGCGCCATCGACTTGGGTCAATGAATCAGCGGATACAGACGTGGTTGATGAGTCAAGTGCAGGACTGGCCGCTTCTTGAGTTTGGGTGGCATCAACGACAGTAACATTCATACATTTATTCCAGAAAATACAGCAACAGCAGCAACACTCGGCTCACACGTCCCGCAACAAAAGCACGGGCTATTGAAACAGCAAAAACCAGATGCTTAAAAAACATCTGGTTTTTAGCGGTTTGATTTTAACATGCGCGAAGGGCTACGTAACGCAACTTCCGCTCAGGTTAAAGTCAGTGCACGAATTAACGTGTACGGGTAGTCACTTCTTCGGCAGAGAAGAAATACGCGATTTCGCGGTTTGCAGATTCTACAGAGTCTGAACCGTGAGCAGCGTTTTCGTCGATGCTAGATGCGAAGTCAGCACGGATGGTGCCTGGTGCTGCATCTTTCGGGTTAGTCGCGCCCAGGATGTCACGATGTGCCAAAACTGCGTTTTCGCCTTCGAGTACAGAAACCAGCACTGGACCTGAAGTCATGAATGCAACCAGATCACCAAAGAAGCCGCGCTCTTTGTGTTCTGCGTAGAAGCCTTCAGCATCCGCTTTCGACAGTTGTTTCATTTTCGCGCCAACGATTTTCAGGCCGCCTTTTTCAAAGCGTGCGTAGATTTCACCGATGTGGTTTTTGCCAACTGCGTCTGGTTTTACGATAGACAGGGTGCGTTCGATTGCCATGCTGCAAGATTCCTTATGTGGGGTGGGTAGGAGGTAAAGTTAAAATTTAGGCGCGTATTATACCGACGAGTGGGCACAAAGATAGGGCATGTTTTGTTTTACAGTTTGTTTAAGTCGACAAACTGCATACAAATGGCCTAAATGCCGAAAGTTTAGGGGGTCAGGCTGCGCAGGCTTAGTCGACTTCGTCCAGCCACTGCATTTGAATGGCTTCTAAAATCTTCTCGTTCGAGCGATTTGGGTCGTCCTGAAAATCCGGCAGCTCGCGCACCCAGCGATGCAGGTCGGTAAAACGAATCGTCTTCGGGTCGACGTCGGGATGGGCATCGATCAATGCCAGCGCGATATCGAGTGAATCAGTCCAACGTAACGGCATGCTATAACTCCTCACAGCAATCAATAATCTACAAAATGCGTTAAGCGCGTGACTGCGCCCGTTTAATCCGATAACACAGCCACATCAACCCCACCCACACCGGTATCGCATACACCGACACCGCCACACCCGGGATCTGGGTCATGGTGGCGAGGATCAGCAGCACAAAGGCCAGACACAGATAGTTGCCCCATGGATACCACAGCGCGCGAAAGTGGGTGACTACCCCGGCCCGATCTTTGGCGGTACGAAACTTGAGGTGCGCCAGACTGATCATCGCCCAATTGATCACCAATGCAGCCACCACCAACGACATCAGCAATTCGAGCGCGCGTTCAGGCATGGTGTAATTGACCAGCACACAGATCAGTGTCATCACGGCAGAGACGCTGATCGCCAGCACCGGCACCCCGCGACGATCAACCTTGAGGAGCGCTTTGGGTGCATCGCCCTGTACGGCTAGACCGTAGAGCATGCGGCTATTGCAGTAGACGCAACTGTTATAGACCGACAGCGCCGCGGTCAACACCACGAAGTTCAACACATGCGCTGCCGTATCCTGCCCCAGTATGGCAAAGATACTGACAAAAGGACTGCTGCGATAGTCATCCCCACCTGACGACAGGCTAAGCAACAAGTGATCCCATGGCCGCAACGACAGCAGTACAACGAGCGCACCGATATAGAAAATCAGAATGCGGTAGACCAATTGGTTGATGGCTTTGGGAATCACCTTGCGCGGCTCCGCGGCCTCTGCCGCCGTAATGCCCACCAGCTCCAAACCACCGAAGGAAAACATGATCAGCGCCAGCGCCATCAGCAGCCCATGCCAGCCATTGGGCAGAAACCCACCATGGCTCCATAGGTTGGTGATAGAGGCCTCCGCCCCTCCCGCGCCACTGAGCAGCAGATAGCTACCAAACACAATCATCCCGACGATGGCTACCACCTTGACGATGGCAAACCAAAATTCTGCTTCACCAAACCAACTGACACGACTGAGATTAATCAGATTGATCAACACAAAGAACACCGCTGCCGTTGCCCATGTGGGGATATCCGGCCACCAATAGTGGATATATTTTCCCACCGCAGTCAGTTCCGACATGCCCACCAAAACGTACAGTACCCAGTAGTTCCAGCCCGACAGAAAGCCAGCAAAGCCGCCCCAGTATTGATGGGCAAAATGGCTAAATGACCCGGCGACGGGTTCCTCGACGATCATCTCGCCGAGCTGACGCATGATCAAAAAGGCGATCAAGCCACCGATCGCATAGCCCAAGATCATCGCAGGGCCAGCAACTTTCAGCACACCGGCTGAACCCAAAAATAGCCCTGTGCCTATCGCACCGCCCAAGGCGATCAACTGGATATGGCGGTTTTTAAGACCTCGGTGGAGTGCGGGTTGCTGCGCCGTCATAGTCGATGCCCTATGGTACTAGAAACGTAAGATTATACCGGCGGATGCTCTCTGACCAGACTGCTGATCAGGCGCGACTCGCCCACACCACGCCATACCCAATGCAGCCGAGCGCTCTCAAATTCGTCGCCCTCGAACCAGAGGAACACCCCCTCCATCATCTCCGGCCAGTCGTCACAGCTGATCTCGGTACTGTCATGCAGCACCGCCAAAAACGCGGCCAAGATGGTGTCATGGCTTACGGCCAGCAGCAAGCTATTTTCAGCAGCAGGCAGATGCTGATGCAATAGGCGCAGGATATCCAGCACGCCACGTGCCGGCTGCTTCATACCATCAAACTGCTCGGTCAGAAAACTATTGATAAACTTGAGTGCACCGTACTGCCTAAACACGGCACTGAGCCGTGCGGCGTCGAGGACAAAGCTCCCCGGTTCGACCAGCAGTTTGGTTTTGATCACCGACAGTCCCAGCGCGGGCAACGACAGCACTTTTTCAGCCGGATTGACGGGCTCACTGCCGACCAAGACGCCCTTTGCACCCTCCAGCATGCGCAGCGCGGTATCGACACAGCGCTCGATGGGGCTGGTCAGACAAGCATAGATGTCACGCCCAGTCGTCGTCCGTAGATACTCCCCCCAGGCAAAGGCCAACTGTCGGCCTAAATCGGTCAATGGCAACGCGTAGCTGGCAAAACCCTGACCATCGGCGGGTAGCCGGATGGAGTGGCGCGTGAGTAATACGATCGGCTGCGCAGCAGGCAGCAGCGCGAGCCCGCTATGCATCGAAGCGGGTAAATGGGTAAGAGACTGGTGAGGATTTATAGACATTTTTTGATTGTAGCACGCGGCTTAGGATTTAGAGGATAGTGCTGGTCGCCGCGATGAGTGTCTACTCGCCGCGATTACTCACTACCAAAACTGGCCGCACGCAACCAAGTAAACTCAAAATTCGCCACCGCCAAGGTATATAGCCGAGTATCGACCTCCTGCCACAGCACCTTAAACTGCGCGGCGTCGATATTCAGCCCCGACTCCGGCAAGAGTTCGTGATGACGCTGACACACGCGCAACGCTTCATAGAGATGCCGCCCTTCGCTACTCTCCGGCATCAGGCGGACCTGGCGCTGCGCCAAAAAGGCATTGACCACATGGATATTGGCATCTGGCAGTTGCGGCACTACGATGCGATCAAGCTGTTCATCCAGCCGCTGCCAAATAGCCGCCTTTTGTGCCGCGCTAAAGCGGTTCCACTGAATCACCTCATCGCTGAAACGACGACAACCTCGGCACACCTGATCGCCGAATACGGTCGAACACTTGCCAGCACAGGGCGTCAAAGACACAATCGCAGAGCCACTCAAAACCAATACCCCAATAGAGCGCCTCTATAGCGCAAGAAAAAACGAAACCACATCAGCCAATCGCGCAAATCACGACGCCCGTCACAATCGCCATTATCAAATTTTGCTCAAAACGATTAGAATAGCGCACCCTATTTGCCGACGGCGGCGCAAACGCCGCGTCGTCAATGAAATAACGCATTACCCTGAGCCTTTTGCACCATGACTGAACGTGTACTGACTGAAACTGTCGCCGAGCTTGATCAACCTTCCAATGGGTCTCATGCACCCACGCTGGATCAATGGGTCATCGCGGCATTATATCAGTTTCACCCGATCTCCTTCCCAGCAGATTTGCGTAACCGCTTGGATGAGCTAAGCCAGCATCTCAACCTGCGCGGCACCCTGATCGTGGCCGCTGAAGGGATCAACGGCACCGTGGCCGGCAGCCGTGCCGGGATTGATGAGCTCCATCAGGTGCTGCTCAATGAGGGCTTTGAGCGCATGGAGTATAAAGAATCCTTTAGCCGCGACAAACCGTTCAAACGCATGAAGGTCAAACTTAAAGACGAGATCGTGACGCTGGGGGTGGATGTCGAGCCGTTGGCACAGGTCGGCCACTACCTCGAGCCTGAAGAATGGCACAAATTTATTCAAGACGAAGACGTCCTGGTCATCGACACGC
Organism: Aquirhabdus sp.; assembly: GCA_030152425.1. Taxonomy (GTDB): domain Bacteria; phylum Pseudomonadota; class Gammaproteobacteria; order Pseudomonadales; family Moraxellaceae; genus Aquirhabdus. The sequence continues at coordinate 180 of JASLJP010000243.1, read as the reverse complement.
GGAACCGCTACGAATACGCGGCAGGCACCTTTAAGAACGCTATCGACCCCAAGACCGAAACCTTCCGTGAGTTTCCAGCCTTTGTCGATGAACATTTAAGCGACGCCAAACACAAAAAAATCGCCATGTTTTGCACCGGGGGCATCCGCTGCGAAAAATCCACCAGCCTGTTGCTGCAAC
>JASLJP010000202.1 GCA_030152425.1 Aquirhabdus sp. | reverse complement strand
AATTTCTATAATGTCGATGTGCTGGGGCCTAAGGGCAGCGGCCGCATCAGTGATGCCGCTGTACAGGCCAGTTGGACGGTCGCCATCGGTGCCTCGCTCAAGGGCACTTACGACTGTGTGACCGCCTGGGGCACCGATTTCCGTGCCGATCTCGACAAAATCAAGATCCCGACCTTGATCATTCACGGGAGCGACGACCGTATCGTGCCGGTCGCGGCCACTGCGCCGCGCATCCAGTCCGCGATCGAGGGGTCGCAGTTGGCCATCATCGACGGCGCGCCGCATGGTTTGCTGACGACACACCCTGCCGAGGTCAATCAGGTGCTGCTCAAGTTTCTGGCCGGAGAGTGATCTGACGCCACGCCCCCTATCATTCGCGCCATAAAAAAAGGAAGCCACGTGCTTCCTTTTTTACTTTCTGACTCAACGGTGGCTTTAGGCCTGTACTGCCGTAGCTTGCGCGAGGCGGCGGCTGGCCAAGCTCTGGGCAAAGGCGAGCGCCAGCGCTTTGGCTTTTTTAAAGCCTGCCTCGGCATTGAAGGTGAATTTTTTGATCTGGCGGCTGGCGTGCTGGTCGCTGATGCACCAGTTGACGAAATGCTCGCAGTTGTTAAACAGCAGGTGGTAGCTGTTTTCTCCGAGGCGGCTGTAGGCACGCGCCAGCGCTTCCTCTGGACTAAAGCGGCGTGACTGAGGGGCTTCGACCCAGTACCCAAAGCCATTGTCAAAGCGTGCGAGGGTCACGATGGACACCGGTTTTTTGCCCCGGCCGTCGATATAGCCCGCGTAGTGCATCACCTGCGCATCACCCAGATAGATGCCATGATGGGTAAAGCCCATTCTGGGGGTGACGAGATGATCGCCAGGATTTAAGCATGCCGCCACTGCGCCTCTCCCACGCGGTATGCCGCGCATCTATTCTGTTTAAAAAACCACCGAGTGGCGCATATTAGGACAATGCAATAGTTGCGTCAATTGGATGATTTGCGTTTTATGCAAATTTTGTGTAAATGGATTGATCTACGGGATGAATGGTCGGTATGCTAAGCTTTATAGAAACGTCCACGGATACCTGCCGTATGTCCGCCGAGCTAGATTTACATACCAGTATTCCCGCCGTCATCGGTTCGCTGGTCGCCAAGCGCCGTATCGAGCGCGATTTGTCGCAGACCGATGCTGCCCATTTTTTGGATATCGGCACGTCGTCGTGGTCACGTATCGAAAGCGGTGAGACCTCGATGACCATTGATCAGCTCTTTGCCATCTGCAAGGGGCTGGATCTCAAGCCCAGCGGTTTTTTGACCTTGGTCGAGGACAAGATCACGCTGCTGGAAAGCAAAGGCGTGACCGTGCATGCCCACAAACTTAAGGCCAAGAAAAAAGCCAAGATCGCCGAAGCGGCGAAAAAGAAAGGTACGGTCGCTGCTGCGATGGAAGTGACCGGCATGGGGCTGTGGCCGCTGATCGGCTCGGTGATCTTTGTGGCGGGCGCTGGCGCGTTGCTGGGGTCGGGCAAGAAGAAGCGCGGGGATGAGAAGGGCAAAGACTAAGGGGCGCATGGCGGTTGATATTCAAGACATAAAAAAAGGAAGCCATCTGGCTTCCTTTTTTGCATTCAAAGTCTGATCAGATTAATAATCAAACGAGAAGCTGCTGATATCCATCTGCATCAGAGATTTAGATGGTTTGACCATGGCTTCGGCGTGGCCTTGTGCACGTGGCAGCAGGCGCTCGAAGTAGAACTCGGCAGTTTGGATCTTGGCTTGGTAGAATTCTGGTGACTCTTTGCCACCTTTTTCCAGCAATTCAAAGGATTTAGCTGCCATTTGTGCCCACAGGTACGCCATCATCGCGTAGCCGGAGTACATCAGGTAGTCGTTACAGGCCGACGAAACGACGTCACGGTCTTTACGTGCCATCAGCATCAGACGCAGGGTCAGGGTGTTCCACTGGGCGCAGATCTTGGTCAAATCCCATGCAAAACCGCGCATGTTTTTGTGGCTGGCTTGACGACCGCAGAACTTCAGGATGTCGCCGGTGAAGTCACGGACGACTTTACCACGGCTGCCGAGCAGGACTTTACGGCCGAGCAGGTCGAGTGCCTGAATACCGGTGGTGCCTTCGTACAGGGTCGAAATACGCGCATCACGCACGATTTGTTCCATGCCGTGTTCTTTGATGTAGCCATGGCCACCGAACACTTGCATGCCGAGGTTGGCGGATTCCAGACCCATTTCGGTCAGGAAGCCTTTGAGGATCGGGGTGAAGAAGCCCAGTTTGTCATCCCAGTAGTCGTATTCCGCTTGGTCACCCTTGAGGATGCCGTCGGTCATTTTGTCCGCCAGCTGTGCTGCGAAGTAGATCATCGCACGGCCGCCTTCAGCGACTGCTTTTTGGGTCAACAGCAGACGACGGACGTCTGCGTGATGGATGATCGGGTCGGCGACTTGGTCTGGCGATTTTTTGCCAGACAGGGCGCGCATGGAGATACGGTCTTTGGCGTAGGGCAGCGCGCCTTGATAGGACAGCTCAGCGTGGGCGACGCCCTGTACCGCAGTACCGATACGCGCGGTGTTCATGAAGGTGAACATGGCGTTCAGGCCTTTGTTGATCTCGCCGATCAGATAGCCGGTTGCATCATCAAAGTTCAATACGGCAGTCGCCGATGCACGGATACCCATTTTGTGTTCGATCGAACCACAGGTCACGGTGTTACGCGCGCCGAGTGAGCCGTCTTCATTGGCAATGAATTTGGGCACGATGAACAGTGAAATGCCTTTGGTGCCTTTAGGCGCATCCGGCAGACGTGCCAGTACGATGTGGATGATGTTGTCGGTCAGGTCATGTTCGCCGGCAGAAATGAAGATCTTGGTGCCGGTGATTTTGTAGGTGCCGTCTGCGTTTGGCTCAGCGCGGGTTTTAACCTGGCCCAAGTCGGTACCGCATTGTGGCTCGGTCAGACACATGGTGCCGCTCCATGTGCCTTCAACCAGTTTAGGCATATAGAGATTTTTTTGTTCTTCGGTACCGTATTGCAGAATGGTGTTCATGCAGCCCATCGACAGGCCTGGGTACATGGTGAACGACCAGTTGGCCGTACCCATCATTTCTGATTTGATCAGATTGAGGGACATCGGCAGGCCTTGGCCGCCGTAGATTTCTGGGTATGACAGACCTTGCCAGCCACCTTGGACGAACTGGTCGTAAGCTTCTTTATAGCCTTTTGGTGTAGTCACGTCGCCATTGTTAAAATGACATCCTTCTTCGTCGCCAGATTGGTACAGGGGCGCGAGGACGTTTTCACACATATCCGCAGAGCCTTCCAGGATCATGTCCACGGTGTCGGCATCGGCATTCGCGCCATTGGACAGAGTGGTGTAGTGTGCTTGGAAATCAAACATTTCGTTCACAAGGAAGCGAACGTCACGAAGAGGAGCTTTATAAGCTGGCATAAGAAGCCTCGTTAAAGAGATGTCAAAGGAATTTCAAGGTGCTGAAAATTTCGCTGGGGCGAATAATAAACCTGTCAGGTTTTTTTTGCATGAATCCGGGTTGTTAAAGATAAGAATTTTTGAGCCATTACATTTTTTGTGATTTTATGCTAGGGGTTTTGGGGCGCTGCCGTCTGATCCCTGAGCAACCCTATCCTTGAATTGTAACGCTGATTGTCCTTAACGGGTAAATATTACGCGAGTTTGTTGGTGATAGTCTTGTAACCTTTAGCCGATAGCCTTGTCATTAAATGTCTGCTAATCATGTAAGCCTATGCAATTTCGGCCACGATCCGTTCTATAAGAAAGCCTCTGCCGTAGATGTCGACAGAGGCTTTTTAGCTTAGTGATGTTTAACGGCTGCTTTGGTCCCGCTGGTCGGGGTGCCCAGTAGGCCGGAGGTGATCACCACACCGATGATGATCGCGGCCGTGCCGAGCAGTTGCCACAGATTGGGCAAGATGCCGCTGATGATGGAGATCAGCATGGTGAAGACGGGCACGAAGTTCATAAACACCGTGGCCTGTGCCGAGCCGACACGTTGCACCCCGTTAAACCACAGCAGATAGGCGACCATTGAACCAAAGGTGGCCATATAGATCACCGTCATTTGGGTGGCCGCGGGTGCTTGCGCGATGGCAGTGATCGGTGACTCAAAAGTAAAGGCCAACCCAACCAACACCAGCGTACCGACCAGCATGGCATAGGCGGCGGTTTCCTGCGCGGTGGCGTCCTTGACGAAACGACGTGAGATCACTGTACTGATCGACCACGACAGACTGCCCGCCAGAATAATCAGATCGCCGATGGCGATTTTGAGCTGCAGCAGGTGGGCGATATTGCCATGGGTGATCACCAGCACCACGCCGATCAGTCCGAACAAGATCCCGAGAGCCTTGGCCGGGGTGATTTGTTCACCCTCGACCAGCGCAGCCATGACGAGCGTAGACAAGGGTGTCGTGGCCATGATCAGCGCCCCGTTGATCGCGGTCGTGGTGTGCAGGCCAATAAACATGGCCATATTAAAGCCGACCACACTGAACAAGCCCAAAGCGATAAACGCCCCCAGATTGCGCCGCAATGCCGATAGACGCAGTTTACCCATCAGGCCAAGCACCAGCAGCAGGAGCGTGGTGGCGATCACAAAGCGCTCGGCGGCCACGCTGATCGGCGGCATATGCAAGATGACATAGGCACCGGCATTGAAGTTGGTGCCCCAGAAAAAAGTCGTCAGCAGCACGCCTAGATACGCATAGGTCAGAGAGGTAGGCTGCTTGGCCATGGGGGAATTCCACGCGTGATGAATAGGAGGGTAGTTTGCAGCGATTCTACATCCTGTACAATTCCCCATATATTCATAGTCGATGTGAGAAAATTCACATGTTTGATTGGGAAGACCTGCACTATTTTGCCGTGTTCGCCGAGGCCAAGTCGCTGTCTGCGGCAGCACGGCGACTGTCTGTCGACCATGCCACCGTGGCACGGCGTATCGCTGCATTGGAGCGTGCGCTGGGGCTGAAGCTGGTCGACCGCAGGCCGCGCGCCTATGTCATGACGCTGGACGGCGAGCGTGTCGCCGCGCTGGGTTTAAACATGACCGAGGAGGCCTATGCCATCATGCGTCTGGCCAAGGCCGGACAGCAGTCCTTGGCCGGTGATGTGTCGATCAGCATCGCACCCTCTATAGCAGCGCATTTCGTGGTGCCGTACTTGGAGCGGCTGCGGACGCAATATCCAGACATTCATCTACGTCTGATCGCCGAGACACGGATGGCGTCATTGCCGCACGGAGAGGCCGATATCATTGTACGGGTAGGGCGTATCACCGATGACGGTCTGGTCGTGCGCAAGGTAAAGGTGCTGCCATTTGCATTTTATGCCACGGCAGACTATCTGGCACGGGTCGCACCTGCAGACTATGTGTTTATTTCCTTTGACGAAAGCCTGGATGGTTCGGAGCAGTATCAATGGCTTAAAAGCCGTGCCGTCGGGCGGGATATTGTGTTTCGCAGTAATAGCATCGATATTCAGCGCATTGCCGCCGCTGCAGGTGTGGGCATCGTCTTGCTGCCGCAGTTCTTGGCCACGATGAGTGGCTTGCAGCGACTCGACGACAGTGAACTGCTGCGCGAAGTGTGGCTGGCGGTGCATCCCGACCTGCGTCACACCCCGGCGGTGCGGGTCGTACTCGATTTTTTAAGCAGTTGTTTTACTGAGGCTGTGGCCTAGTCTGGTGGCTGGTATGACTTTGGGCGACAGGGCGGGGTGGGTCTGACTGCTGCTGACATGATCTATTGTCAAAACTACCAAAGCGTGATTTTCCTTTGGTATTTTTCGTCATAGGCAAGGACGGATGATCGTCCTAAAGTGATGGCTTGCTGGTAATTGTTTGGTCATACACTATGAATGCAGCTGTACATCATCCGATTAAGGCCCGTCCGGTTCAGTTCGATCTGTCTAATTCGCCGCTACAGTGGATTCCCAACGACCCGTTATCCTCCCATGTGGTCAATGGGATTAATCTCCTGCTGCCCGCCGGAGAATTCTGGTTTTGCCGTGTCTTTAACAAAGCCTTGCCGCTGATTACCGATCCTGTCCTGCGCGAGGATGTGAAAGGTTTTATTCGTCAAGAAGCCATCCATGCACGGGCTCATCTCCAAGGTCAGCAGTTCCTGCAGAACCACGGCCTCGACACCGAGCAAGTCACCCAATGGATGGATCTGCTGTTTGCCAAATTGCTGGGCGAGGCGCCCTTGGGTCTCGATTTTTTAAAAATAAAGGCGCTGGAAAAACGCTGGCTGGTGCTGCGCGTCGGCATCATCGCCGCGATTGAGCATTTTACCGGGGCGCTGGGACAATGGACGCTGGACAGCAAGTCATGGGACTTGGCCGATCCGGTGATCGCCGATCTGTTCCGCTGGCATCTGGCCGAGGAAGTCGAGCATCGCAGTGTGGCCTTTGATCTGTTTGAGCATCTGTGCAAAACCGAGCTAGGCTTTTATGTCAGCCGTCAGGCGCTGATGGCATTGGTCTATCCGCTGTTTATCTATATCGTCGCCGCCAGTGGTCGCAACCTTGCGCGTCAGGATACCGATCCGAATAGTCTAAAACTGGGTCGCTCTTCGCTGCTGCGTTTGCTGGTCGAGTTTGAGCGCGTCGGTCGTAAAACCGACAATGTGCCGACCCTGACCTATATCACCGCCGCGATGCTGCGCTGGATCTCGCCGCGCTTTAATCCGGTACATGAAGGCGACACTCAGCAGGCGCTGGACTATTTTGCCCGCTCCCCTGCGGTGCAGGCGTTTGCCGTGCATTGAGGACATAAGAAGGGGCTAATAAGCCCTCGATGAGTGGGTGTTACGTGCGGGCGTGAGTGGGGATGACACACACGCCCGCATTTTTTTGCTAATCCAGTGTGAAATTGACCAGATCCGGTCGTACTCCATGCCAGACATAAAACGCCTCAGCGGCTTGGCCGATCAGCATGCCCAGACCATCAGCAGTCGGTACGCCGCGCGCACGGGCCTGATCGAGAAAGCTAGAGGGTTTACCGTAGGCCATTTCATAGGCATAGTCGAAGGTCAGGCTGGCGGGTAGGGTTAAGGCATCGCCTGCGAGGCTGGCGGATGTGGCATTGACCACAATATCGTAGTCTCCAGTCAGGGCGGTAAGCGCGATGGCGCTCAACCGAGCCGTTGACACAAACCCTGCC
>JASLJP010000194.1 GCA_030152425.1 Aquirhabdus sp. | reverse complement strand
GTTTGCCAAGCAGGATGATTTGAGGTTGTTCTTGTTCAGCAATCGCTTTCAAGATTTTAGCCACGGCCAGTGGGCTGGCTGCATCGTCGGTTTGTACGAGAATGCCGCGGTCTGCGCCGAGTGCCATAGCTGAGCGGATTTGCTCTTGTGCAGCGGTTGGACCAACAGAAACCACGACGATCTCAGTGACAACGCCTTTTTCTTTTAAACGAACCGCTTCTTCGACAGCGATTTCGCAAAATGGGTTGATCGACATTTTGACGTTGGTTAAGTCAACGCCAGTTTTATCCGCTTTGACACGAACTTTGACGTTGTAATCGACAACGCGTTTGACAGCAACAAGAGCCTTCATAAAATTCCTCGGCTTGGCTAGTGGATATATTCAAATATAGCGCTCATACAAACGCTATTGCTGCACTTAAGTGTAAAAACCACTGGGTAAAATCGCACTTTAAATGAGCTTATTTACTTTTTCGTTCGGTGTCACAATGCCCGAAAAATAGACAAGGAACACCTAAAGATATAAGGGTGCGCAGTATATTGCTATTTGCCTGCTACAAGGTCAAGCCGAAATAGCGTGTTATCGGTAAATTTGTGTGCAGATCGGCAATTCTTGCCATGGTATGGCTGAAAAACAGTCAAATACGCGTGCCTAATCGCGCGCCATAGAGGGTGAATGTGGATTGTCGTCTTGGATCGCGACTGTCCTCTCTTAGCGCCACACTGCACACCACTGTTATGCCTTCCTTTGCGGCAAGCTGCCTGGTTGTTACAGGTAACGTTTGGAGGCTTGTTTTAGGAGTGCTTTCGAGCGCGTGGATGGGCTTGATCATAAACCTTGGTCAGATGCTCGAAGTCGAGATGGGTGTAAATCTGCGTGGTGCTGATGTTGGCATGTCCGAGCAACTCCTGTACCGCGCGTAAATCTCCACTGCCGGCCAATAAGTGCGAAGCAAAGCAATGGCGTAAAAGATGGGGGTGCAGGTGCTGGGCGATACCGGCGCGAAGCGCTTGATGACTCACGCGGCGTTCGATGGTGCGCGGATGCAGGCGCTCCCCTCGGCGTTCACTAACGAATACATGTAACACATCTTCTTCTGCCCAGAGTGCACGATGCGGTAGCCACTCTTGCAGTGCATGAAGTGCTTTAGAACCAATAGGTAAGATGCGTGTTTTACGTCCTTTTCCCGTTACGGTAACGAGCTTGCGACTCATGTCCAGCATCTCTAGAGTGAGATCTGCCAGCTCTGACAAGCGTAATCCGCTGCTGTACAGCAGCTCAAGCATGGCACGATCCCGCACCCAAAGCCTTGCCTCATCGCGATCCTCCGGTTCGGCTTGTTCCAGCAGTTGCTGGATAACCTCTGCATCCATCACATTTGGCAGTGGCCGTGGCGGCCTCTTGATACTGAAGTCGGCCGCGGGGTTTTGACTGAGGATACCTTGTTCAACCAGCCAAGCGCCAAAGTGGCGAATTGCGGACAGTTCACGTTGGAGGCTGGACGGCAGCAGCCCACCTGCTTCCATACGGAAACCTGCATAGCGGGTGATGACAGGACGGTCTAATTGAGTAAGGTAATAGCTTGTTATTTCTTCTTTATTGAGGTGATGCTTATCTTCTTTTGTTGTTACATGTAGCAAATCAGAGTCTGGATCATGCAAAAATTCCAGCAGTTTGCGGACATCGCGCTGATAGGCTTTTAGGGTGTTCCCTGAGCGCTGCTGAGTGGTCAGCGCGGCAAGCCAATCGTCCATAAGCTGCTGGTCAGAACGTGACATCGTATTGTCCTAGACAAAGGCGGTGCTGAAGCCAAGTTATACCAAACCGGCGCGGATCTGCTCATCCAGCTCTGCCAGACGTTCAGGAGTGCCGACATCGACCCAGTGCCCCGTTAATTGCTCGCCACTCACCCGCCCTGCCGCCATGGCCTGACGTAGGATCGGTGCCAACGGGGCTTTGCCAGCAGGGAGCGCGGCAAACAAGCTGGGCGACAGCAGGCTGATACCCGCAAAAGTCAGCTTGGATTCACCGTCGCTGTAGACGCGGCCATCGTTCAGCCTAAAGTCGCCATTTGGGTGCTGTGGTGGATTGGTGACGAGGACGAGATGTGCCTCGTCATCACCCAAGGCGCGGGAAACCAGTGGGGCAAAATCGACGCGTGTCCAGATATCACCGTTCACCAACAGAAACGGCTCATCACCGAGCAGTGGCAATGCTTTCTGGATGCCGCCGGCGGTTTCGAGGGGTTCTGCTTCGTGTGACCAGTGGATACGGACACCCAACGCGGCGCCATCACCCAGTGCGTCCACCAGCTTCTCGCCCAGCCATGCGGTGTTGATCACGATGTCGATCACCCCTGCCTGCTTCAATGCCTCTATATGCCAGACGATCAGTGGTTTGCCGCCTACCGCCAGCAGGGGTTTAGGCGTATGCAGCGTCAGGGGGCGCAGTCTCGTGCCTAGTCCTGCCGCCAAAATCATTGCGCGCATGCGTATACTCTTCAAAAAAAACGTGTATTAAACCTAAAGCCGTCTAGCGGCTTATAAAAACTCTTCCAGCAGGGGCATGCTTTCCGGAACTTCAACCAGAAACGCAGGCAGCACGCGCTCGCAAAGCCAGCCATGAAATGCGGCAAGCTCTTGATGACCTTGGGTTTCTGACAGCAGGTAGAACAATACCAGCGGCAAGTTCTGCAGATAGCCGTCTTTGCCATCGCGGAAGTACAAGCGGGCAAAGATGCCCAGCACTTTGATATGACGCTGAGCACCCATCCAGTCAAACCACTGTTGTAACTGCAGTAACGATGTTTTGCCCAGTGCGCCACGTGCACTTTGACGATTCCAGTAAATCTTCAGCCATTCCTGCACCTGGTCTGCCGGCCACTGGACATAGGCATCACGTAACAGAGAGACCAGATCGTAGGTGATCGGACCGATGACGGCGTCTTGAAAATCAATGATGCCCAGCTCTGCCGTACCCGCCAGCGCCATCAAATTGCGGCAATGATAGTCGCGGTGGACGACCACTTGCGGCTGATGGGTAGCCTGATAGGCCAGAAAATCAAAAGAACGCAGCATCAGCTTTTGCTCGTCTTCCGAAGGCTTGAGCAACAGGAATTTACGCAAGAACCATTCGTCAAACAGGTTCATTTCGTCCATCAGCTTGGCGTCGCTATAGGTCGGCAATGGGTAGCGTTCAAGTGCAGGGGCTTGCTGCAAGGCAATCAGCTGATTCATGGCCTGCGAATATTGTTCATCGACATTGCCCTCATTCAGGACTTGCGACAGCAAGGTGTCACCAAAGTCCTCCAGAATGATAAAGCCTTGCACGACATCACTGGCGACGACATGTGGAACACGTACTTTGTGGAGTTCGAACATGCTGCTCACCGCCAAGAATGGCCGGCAGTCTTCGCGCGGTGGCGGTGCATCCATCACGATGAGCGTCTTATGCGCATCGAGACCTGGCAGCTTTGCGTCTACAAAATGCAAACGATAATAGCCTCGAAAGCTGGCATCACCAGTGAGAGGGTTCAGGGTGATGTTTGATGTACCGAGTTGCTCTACAACCCAGTCCGTCAACGCTGACAGACGTTCAGATGACATAAAGTGTATATCCTTACTCAAAAATATCCGTTACTAAAAAAATAGAACTTACATAGGCACAATCATAGCGCGAGTGTAGCCGCTCGTCAGATTTTTCTCTATGATGCAGACTGTAGAATTTTATGTCGTAGCACGCCTAAGACCGCGTGCATCAGACGGCAAAATGCTAAATCTTAACTAAAAATGGATCATCTGAAATTGCGTCGATTTAAACTCCATGATTTGGCTTTTGCGATGAGCTTGGCATCTATAGTCTTGGTAGAGCAATCTGCCTATGCAGACGTTGTCGCTGGCAATCCTGTGCCAGAGGCGACGGGCCCTGCACTGGATGCCCCCTTAAGCTATGGTTTTTTTACACGCGAACAACTCAAACAGTTGCCTGAAAATCAGCGTATCCGCGTCCCTGCCAGTTGTCGTGGCGTGTGGGTCACCCCACTACCTCAAGTGAAAAGTCAGCCACAAGTCGCAGTCGATGAAGCCAGCACCACCACCCGCTCCGACTATGCCTACTATGATCCGGTTGAAGGCTCAGTGCTCAAAGGTAACGTCCGTGTTAGTCAGCCGGATCGACTTTTGGTCGCAGACAAAGTCACGCTAGATCCGAGCCGCACCATCGTCACCGCGTCGGGCAACGTCAAGATCGCCGATCCGGGCTTTGTCAGTGTCGGCGATGGCGCTGTCTATCATTTGGATACCAAGGCCGGCAGTGTCACCAACAGCCAATTTATCGCATCGGAGCGTCAAGCCCACGGCAGCGCCCGCGAGATCACGCGTGAAGCGAATAATCTGACTCGGATCTACGACTCGGAGTACTCGACCTGCGAGCCAGACAGTATTGGCTGGAAGCTTAAATCACGCCAACTGAATTTGAATCAAGATACCGGCCGCGGTGTGGCGCGGGATGCGACGCTGTATATCGGTGCCGTTCCGATATTTTATATCCCTTATTTTAACTTCCCGATCGACAATCGCCGTGCCAGTGGTGTGTTGATCCCGAGTCTGCGTTATAACGCGCATAATGGTGTCGATCTGGCTGTACCGTATTATTTGAACCTTGCCCCGAACTATGATGCTCTGCTGACTCCGCGGATCGTCAGCAATCGTAATCCAATGCTGAACGGCGAATTTCGCTTTATGAACCCCTACCTCGGTAGTGGTACGATTGCAGGTGGTTTTTTGCCCAACGATCCGAAATACAATGATCTCAATCGTAAAGAGCTCAGTTTTCAGGATCGGATGAAGTTTGGTGAGCATTGGAGTAGTTTCATTAATCTGAACTATGTTTCTGATAAAGATTTCTTTTCTGATCTGGGACAAACCATCGGGCCGGTCAATACCTTGAATGTCGAGCGCTCCGCAACATTGAATTACAGCAATGGCGCACTGGGCTTGTCAGGCTTTTTGCAGGCGCTAAACTATCAAGCCTTGGATAAGTCGGTTCCCGATATTGATCGCCCTTATGGTCGCGTGCAGCTCCAGCTCAACTATGATCAAGGCTCGCTCAATGGCCTGGAGTGGTTTGCCAATAACAACTCTGGATATTTTCAGCGCGAAGTCAGTGATGGTTCGGGCCCACAAATTAACGGTCTACGCCAATTCAACACCTTTGGCATCAAATATAACGAGCGTCAGGCTGGTAGCTATCTGATCCCGACCCTTTCGCTACGTACCTTGGCTTATCAAGACCAAAACAACAGCGATAACGAGACCATCACGACCGCTGTGCCGCAATTCACACTGGATAGCGGGCTGTTATTTGAGCGTCATGCCGGGTCTTATTTACAGACTTTGGAACCGCGCTTCGTTTACGCCTACTCCCCATACGTCAATCAAAACCGTTCACCGATCTTTGATACGACCTATGCCTCCAGTAGTTTCAACCAACTGTTTAGCGCATCGCGCTTTATCGGTAATGACCGTTTGGATGACAATAACTTTGCAACCATCGGCGTGACCAACCGGTTCTATGACGAAAATGGCCTCGAACGCTTCCGCATCGGCGTCGCTGACCGCTTTTATCTTGCTGATCGTCGGGTGACCCTAACACCGACCGATGCCATTGGCACATCAGCGTCTTCGGGTCTCGGGCTGGATCTGGGCGCGGCGTGGAGTCGCCAATTACGCTTTGACAGCAGCACGCTGTTTACGGCGCAGGGACGACTGGCCGTGAATATGTCCGATGCGCACTACTCGAACGCATCGGGACAGGCGATCAGCTTGGGCTATATTTTTAGACGCTCGATTACACAAGACAATCAAATCGGTGCACGAGAGGCTACCGCTTCTTTTATCCAACCCGTTTATAATAATTTCCGTGTGTTAGGCAGTGTCCAGTACGACTATCAAAGTCGGGTGGCGCGCGATGCCCTTATCGGCATTGACTACGACTCCTGTTGCTGGAGTGTCGCGCTGTTTGGTCGCTCCTACTACAACGACTATGATAATCCCGCAATCACCAGTGCATCACGCGGTCTGGTGATTCAGATTACCTTTAAGGGATTAGCGAGCAATTCAGAAAGCGCAGTCACCGACATACTTAAGCAAAAAATCTATGGATTCACCCAGGCAGACTCATCGTGGCAAAATCGCTAAACCGTAACAACGTTCCAAACACGCATGCAATCCCGAATTCAGCCCCATATATGAGCCGCCCGCTACTGGCGGCACTCTGTGTCGCCGCAATGGGTGCGATGGCTGTGCCGACTGCATCGGTCTCTGCTGCACCTGGGGCCGTTGCCCAGCCGTTGAATCGGGTGGTTGCCACCGTGGATGACTCTGTCGTTCTGTCGAGCGAAGTCGATGACGCCATGCATGAGGCCAAAAAGCAAATTGAAGCCCGCGGCCAATCGCTGCCACCAGAGGATATCCTGCGTGTGGATGTGGTACGCCAACTGATCCTACGTAAGATCCAGCTCGGCATTATTGCCCGCAACGGTTTGGCCATTGATGACGCCACTCTGAATCAAACGTTGGAAACCATTGCCAGACAGCAAGGTTCGCCGTCTCTGGCGGCGTTTAAGACCAAGCTTAACGCAATCAAACCCAATGGCTTTGATCTGGTGCGTAAGCAGGTCTCTGAAGACCTCAGTATCAATCGTCTACATCAACAACGCATCAGCAGTCGTATCAAGATCACCGATCAAGACATCAATAACTTCTTAAACTCACCGCAAAGTGCGGATGCCCTCAAGACTGAATATAGCTTTACCGTGATTCAAGTTCCGATCAACAACAGCAAAGATCCTGCTGATGTCGCACGCGCAACGGCCGCTGCCCGTGAGGTCCAGCAACAGCTCAATGCTGGTAAGTCACTGGAAACCTTGGTCAACAAGTATCAGTTGAAAGGAGGTGATCAAGGGTGGCATAAGCCTGAGGAGCTGCCTACC
>JASLJP010000363.1 GCA_030152425.1 Aquirhabdus sp. | reverse complement strand
GTTAACGTTAGCAGTGATATTGATACTGCCACTCGTGGCACTGGCCACATTGATCTTGACTGGCTGGGCCAAGGTAACTGTACCGATGTGCATACCATCCAAAGCGCCGAATTGCGGACCACTAAACATCAAGACCGGGCTGATAAACAAATCGGTGACATTGACACGTCCTTGGAATGCTGCACCCAGCATCCCTACACGGTATTGTTGTGTGGCAGATTCATCCTTGGTCTTCAAGGTCTTCAGGTCTACGTCCTTACATTGCTGATTCATGTCAGTAATGATATTGCCATTGGGCAATATCGTAACCGCCTGAGAGCCGATCACGCAGTTGGTGGTGCACTTGACATTGAGATCGGTTGAAGAGGCCAGTTTTTCAAAGGTCAATACGATGTGCAACGGGAATATACCCAGCTTGCCCTTGCCGACGTTGGCAGCAGTTTTCATGACCTTTGGATCCAAAAATGGACTGATACTGCGCACTTTATTGAGCGTCAGAGTGCCGTTATAGAACCCATCCGTGCCATTTACCGACTGCTTCCAAGTGGCCAACTCTGCAGTTGGCGCAGGCGTCGGAGTCGTCGGCTGCATAATATTTTGCCAAAGTTGATTCGCGCCGACCACATAGGTACCGCCAATCAAGCGACCATTGGTAAATACGGCATCACCCAGTGGGGTGGTCGGCAAAAGCGTCCAATCACCGTTATTTTCCATCTTCACGGCTTGCGGTTGCCATATATACTTACTGGTCAGGAAGTCACTGACTGGATTCAAGAACGAAGCGATATTGACATCCGGCGTCGTTACGGGGGAGTTAATCCCTGTCAAAATCAAACGGGTATATTGAGCGTCCTTGCGGGTATATAAATTCAGCGGGCTCGACTGGCTGCCATTGTCGGCAAGCGTATTACCAAACCACTCTGCACCTTGACCGATGGCGTTGCCACTGCGGTCAATCAGATTATACAAGCTCAATATGGCTTGATTGGTATCACTCGTCGATTTGCCCACGGTCGCTGACGAGAACTCCGATCCATCGCCCAATTGGATGGGCAGAATTGGCGTATAGTAGGTTCCTGCCTGAATTGCGTTCAAACCTTGCAGTAGGCGTTTGCTGGTTTCCTCGGTAGGCGTCAATGTAAGCTTCAGACTGTCGAGTACCGGTTTAATCTTGGTGGCATACGTTCCCGACTGCACATCTGCTGCGGACACATTGTCACTTAATAGATTGATGGCGTCCAATGTCTTGCTATCGAGGACGATACGCGACGTCGGCTCATCTGCATTAAAGGGTGAGGTTGAGCTGCGCAAGGTTTCCAGTAATTGGGCTATATAGAGTGCACCCGCCGCAGTACTGTCGTCTAAACTCGTGGCTGACCGTGCAGAAGTCACCAGATCCAGCGGGGTAATATTGATGTCTTGATTGGTCGCTGCTCGGCTAATATCACGATTGGCCTGCATTAAAAATGTACCTAAGGTGATCTTTTTACCGCCACCCGTACCCTGGATATAAAACGTGACCACCGAATTGTCCGAGCAGGACAAACCGCCGGTACTGTCGGTAATACCCGTAACGAGACCGCAGCTATAATTCAAACCCGCAACCGGCGCATCAACGACAAACTGCGCATCAACACAGGTCGTGGAGCTGGTAGCCGAACATTTGGTCACTGGCGTCGTTGTGCCTGGGTCTGGCAGGTTATTACTGCCACCGCCACAGCCAGCGAGCAACGCGGTTAATGCCAATACTGTCGGCAAGGCAATGAATTTGCCCGTCTGACCCAAATCAAAACTGCGCGTCGTTAAGTCCATATAAACCTCTTCAAATCCAAAATGTAGGTAAGCCGCAGTCGCGATTATGCTCAGCGCATACTGTGCCAGTGTCGATCTCGTAACTCAAACGAGAAACTGTTAAAAATACGCATTTCTCTGCTGCAATACAGCAAGGGGAGTTATCTTAAGGGTACCAGTCGCAGTTGCCCGACCTGTGCCAATCGGATACGGGGTAAATCCGTCGCTTCCACCAGCGGCGTCAACAACACATAGCGGCTCTGATCTGGCACATGCAAGGTACCCACCAAGCTTGATTGTTGCAACATGGTCTTGGGCAAGGTTTTTTGGTAAAAGGCATTGACCCCTTCCAACATGCAGCCCTGCTCATCAAAAAAAACCACCAACGGCCAGTAGTAGTCCGACACCAGCCCTAACGGCGCAAAAGACTGTAATGACAGATCACGCGCACGCGCTTGCATATCAACCAACAGATAGTTCAGCGACACTTTGTCGCTCAGGCTCGGGGTATCAGATCTCGGCCATAAATTAAGCGGCTGATTATGCAGGATCTTGGCTTGCTTTAGCACGACTGGCGGCAGGCAACGCATGCCCAGCAACGGAGAAATATCTGCAGCAGGAACACGCTGATACCCTTCAGACAAGGTGATCAACGGGGTCTGCACCGGTTTTGGCGCCTGAGCAACCTCGCCCATCACCGAAACTCCATCGGTCGCACCGGGCACACGCTCGAGCACCTGCGTACCACCCACGCCGTTCGGCAGGGTATAAAAACGCTTTTTGCCTTCCAGATTAAACTCACGCTTCTGCAGATAGCCACTGTCGACGTACTTCTCACCATCCAGCGTGGTTACCGGATCGACAGGAAATTCGCTGGCCTTTTCAGGTGCGGCTGCTGCAGCGACCGGTTGTTGCGGACGCTCCAGCGTACGCATATGGCCTTTTTCATCGATCACTGTATAAAAACGTGAACCGTCTTCCGCGCGGACTGGGCTCAGGCCCAGAAACAGTGTGACCGCAATAGCGGCCACAGACTGATACACCCGATCTCTACGCATAGGACTCATCTCATTACCAGCGTGTACGATATGCAATCCCGAGGATCATGATCGATGCTTGCGTTTTCACATCCAGACCCGCGTAAGGGTTCAAGATCAGGTTATCAATCGCCGTGCTGTTGGCCAGTTTACTGGTATTGGCAGGGATCGTATCGCGGCTGCGCAAATATGCGGCCGTCAGGTCGATATCGGTGTCTTTATCAAAGCGATAACCCAGACCCAGACCAAATAACTGCGCACCATTCACCGGCACCAAGGTACTGCGCTCATTCATCGGAATCGCACTGGTCCGTGGCTCATAGCCCATACGGAATTTCAAACGATCCGTCATCTTGTATTCCATACCGAAACTAAAGTTCCACGGGCTACGGAAATTCAGTGGCACGCCCAAAGAATTCGCAGTCACCGTTGGCGCCAGCAGTTTTGCGATCTGCAAGACGGGTAAATTCTGGTCAAACTGGATCGGCAAGCTTTTCCACGTCGCATAATCCGTCCAGCCCACGTCGACATTGATCTGTAGATCCGGGAATACTTTATATTTGATACCGGTCTGGAAGTGAGCCGGATATTCCAGCTTCATTGAGGCCAAACCTTGTGCAGAGGTCGGCACCGAACCCGGAAAGCCCAGCAACGCCGCCAAGATCTGACCGGTCACCGACGAGTTAAGCGCAGCCACCAGTTCAGGTGCGCCTGGCGAGACCTGCAGCTTAAAGTGACCTTGCAGGTTTTCTACCGCACCGCTTTGGTAAACCATACCAAAGGCAAAGTCATTGTTCGGTTCCCACAGCAGACCCAAGTTATAGCTTGGCGACAGTGTTTGCTGCATGGCCACTTGAATCGTACCGATCTTCTTGAACGGACCGACAGACTCTTTGGCATTACACACACCAAACAGCAGCAAGTCGGTCACGATACTGCCGTTTTGCTTAAACGGTCCGCAAATGTTTTCGTCGATCAGACGCAATACACCAAACAACTCATTGGGCAAACGCAGATCGGTCTTCAACGCAACAGCGGCATAGTTAAAGCCAACCGAGGCGCCCACTGACAGGTTGTCCGTGACTTTATAAGACGCAGACGGAGACAGATAGGTGATCCGCTCAAGTGCGACCTGCTGACCCATAAAGTTGCCCGGGTCGCCTTTTTTCTGGTTAAAACCAACGGCAAGCGGAGCATAGAATGCATCGGCATAGGTGATGCGTGAACCCGGCGCACGGTAGGCGATCGCCGCGAAAGGAATCGCGACAGGCAGACCCGCAGGCCAATTGATAAATTTATCCAGTACTGGCAGATAGAGCGATACGCCGTTGACTTCACTCTTGCCGGTTTTGAAATCCGGACACAGGCCATTGCCATTGACCAAACCGTTGCTATTGGCAACGGGATTGACATTACAGACCACCGGATCGTCGGAATAACCAAAGATATTGAAGCCCGGCGGTGCGGAAATCTCACGTTTGATGCTCAACGCCAGCATCAGCCCCTGCACATCGAGCTGCAAACCGTCGACGCGCGACAGACCGGCGGGGTTAAAGTGAATCGCACTGATCCCCGGAGGATCAGCGGTCACGGCGTTACCCAGTGACAAGGAACGGATGTCTACCGACAAGTTTTGTGCCAATTCAGCGTGAACGACCTGAGGTGCCACTGCGGACACCATCACAAGCGGCGCCAGCATATAAGCAAGGTTGCGTTTACATAAAGCAAGCATATTCAGGCTCTTCGATATTGACTGACTAGAGCGTTCTGCTCGACCAGCCGTACGTGGCGATACTGCGCTGGCCAGGATCGGGCTAGCAGTATCGACCTCACGTCGCAGCGGGGACAAGAATTTCATACTTGACTCCTTACTGCACTGTACGACTTAAACCCAAGAAATCCAGTGGGAGCGAGAGGCCAAGCAAGACGTTTGGAGAATCCGGAGTCAGACCGAATCCCAAGGATACGTTGACAATCGTCTTCGGAGAAATACGAATACCCAACGAGGAGTTCAAGGTTGCTGAACTTGAGGTCGTTGGCGTAGACACCGCGCCATCTTTAAAGCGATATTCGCTGTTCAGGGCGAAACTTTGCTGATAGGAGATGGTCAGCGACACGTCATAGTTCAATGAGTACGCAAAGCCCATACCGTAGCCAACGGTATAGCCTGGATTGAACTCGGTCAAAATCCGGTTACCATTGACCTGACTCAGGCCGCTTTTGCTCAAACCGGCATTCCCCGACAACGTCCCGAACAGCACGATTGGATCGATGAACTTACGGGTACTGATACCACCGCCAAAGGAATAGTAGCCCTGACCGGTCGACATCCCTGTCAGCGTATTGATGGTGTAGGGGCTGGTACCGGTCGGCGCAGTAAACGTACCGAGCAAGGTGATAGGCAATGACGTCGTGCCGAGTGGGAACGGC
>JASLJP010000094.1 GCA_030152425.1 Aquirhabdus sp. | reverse complement strand
TATCGACGCTTAAGCGGGTGATGGCGCCGGTGGTGAGGTCTTTGATAAAGATATCGGTGTTGCCCCCGACGATGCCATTGCTAACATCGCCGAAAACCAGATTATCTGCATCGCTTTGAAAGATGAGCTTGCTGCCATCCGCGCTAAAGTGCGGTTTGCTGGTGTCGTGGTTGCCATCGACGAGGCTGAGCAGCTTCAGCACATTGGGCTTGCCGCCCTCGTCGATTTCATCCCCGACGTTATTGATAAAATACTGATCATTGCCTGCGCCACCGATAAAAACATCTGCATCGCTGCTGCCGGTAAGGGTGTCATTGCCACTGGTGCCGTTTACTATCATGTCCCTGATCTCGTCTTCTATGCGCCTATCCAAACGCCAACTGTCGGCGAGGTGGTGCAGTCTAAATATTCAATAGCGCTGTCGCGCAGAGTGTACTGATGCGTATAGGAGTAAAGCCCATCACCGGAGCTTTGGCAAGGCGCGTCCGTGAGACGGTGTTGGCATTATGCAACGAGATGTATCTGGATGCGGCATGCAGGGCTGCGGACATGGTGTGCTGAGCCGCAGCCCTGCACGCCATGTCCTACTAAGCGCTTAGCGCTCGCCCATACTCTCTTTGCTGTGTTGCAGCAGCGGACTTAAGAAGTACTCGATGATGCGGCGTTTGCCGGTTTTGATTTCGGCGCTGACGGCCATACCGGGGGTGAGGGTGATGCGTTTGCCGTCGACATCGAGCCAGGTACGGTCGAGGGCGATCTGGGCATTGAAGATCGGGCCGCGTTTTTCGTCGTCGATGGCGTCTTGCGAGATGGAGACGACGTGTGCCGGCAGGATGCCGTATTTGGTGAACTGGAAGGTTTCCACTTTGACCACGGCGTCCTGACCGATATTCACAAAACCGATGTCTTTGTTTTCGATGGTGACGTCGACTTCAATGCCGTCATGTTTGGGCACGATGACCAACAGCGGCTGGGCGGGCGTGACCATGCCGCCGACGGTGTGTACCGCGAGCTGCTGCACCGTGCCACTGACTGGTGCGGTAATGGTCATCAGACGGCTCTGACGGGTGGCTTTGACCAGATCTTGCTGCATCTGCGCCGACTGCAGCATGCCCTGCTGGATGCTGTCACGGCCAGTGCGGCGCGTTTCGGCATTCAGCGCTTGCTGCTGGGCGCGGGTGGAGTTGATGGTGGCGTTAAGCTCGTTGAGGCGGCTTTTTTGAATGGCGAGGTTTCCCGCCAGCTCGACGCGTTGGCGTTGTTTTTCCAAGAACGCATGGCGCGGGATGTAGTTTTGCACCATCAGCGATTTGTAGTCGTTTTCCTGCTGCTGGATCAGCGGCAGCGACTGCTCGATGGCACTGATCTGTGCCTGTACCGACTGGCGCTCGGCTTCATGCTGGGCGATCTGGGTAGCGAGCGTGCTGTATTTGGTTTGGTACTCCAGATACAGGCTGCTGACCCGGCGCTGGGCTTCGGCGGCCATGGCCGGATCGTCCTGCGGGCGCGTGGCCAGCGTCGGCAGTCCACCTTGGGTGATGGCGTGCTCCAGTGCCTGCCCCTGCGCCACATCGAGGCGCGCCGAGGACAGCGTCTGCTGCAGGCGGTTGACATCGGCAGCGGCGGCTTCACCGTCTAGTGTGAGCAGCACGTCACCGGCTTTGACCAGATCGCCGTCTTTGACATGGATCTGGCTGATGCGGGCGCTGTCGGGGGCTTGGATGGTTTTCGAGTTGCCATTTAACACGACTTTGCCGCTGGCGACGGCGACGATGTCGATCTTGCCAAAACATGCCCACAGCAAGGCCGTGAGCAGCAGCACGACGATCGCCCACATGGCGACACGGGGCAAAGGATTGAGCGGCGTATCCTGCAGGGCCAGCACGGCGGGTAGAAACTCGGCTTCGTCGCGACGGCGTGGGGTGCTCTCAAACTCGGCACGGTGCTGCCAGGACAGCCGGAAGGCGCGCGCATAGCGGCTCAGCAGTTCGCCAAAGGCGGATAAGTGTAGTTTGCTCATGGTTTACCCCTGCTGCAACTGATGCAAATAGGCGTATAGCCCGTTCGGTTTGGCCAGCAGTTCGCTATGGCTACCCACCTCGACGATCTGGCCTTTGTCCATGGCCACGATGCGGTTGGCATCGCGCACGGCTGACAGACGATGGGCGATGATGATCACGGTACGTCCCTGACTGATGGTGCGCATGTTCTTTTGAATGATGGCTTCCGACTCATAGTCGAGCGCACTGGTGGCCTCGTCAAAGATCAGGATGCGCGGATCGTTGATCAGCGCACGTGCGATGGCGATGCGCTGACGCTGACCACCGGACAGGGTCGCGCCGTGCTCGCCGACCATGGTGTCGTAGGCGTCGGGCAGCTCGGAGATAAACTCATGCGCCCCGGCCATCTTGGCCGCACGCATGATCTGCTCCAGCGGTGCACCGGTATCGGTCAGCGCGATGTTGTCGCGAATGGTTTGGTTAAACAGCATATTTTCCTGCAGCACCACGCCGATCTGACGGCGCAGTGACGAGGCATCGACGGTGCTTAAATCCATGCCATCGACCAGAATCCGGCCACGCTCGGGCACGTACAAGCGCTGTACCAGACGCGCCAGCGTGCTTTTGCCCGAGCCGCTGCGGCCAACGATGCCGATGATCTCGCCCGGACGGATCTGCAGCGACACGTCGCGCAGCACCTCCTGACCTTCGGGACGATAGCGGAAATGCACTTGGTCAAAGGTGATCGCGCCTTGGATCCGTGGCAGTGAGCTGCGGTTGGTGACCAGCTCGGTCTTGGCGTTCAGGATGTCGCCCAGACGCTGCATCGAGATGCCGACCTGCTGGAAGTCGGTCCACAGCTGGGCGATGCGCATGACCGGCTGGGCGACCTGCCCCGACAGCATGTTAAAGGCGATGAGCTGCCCGATGGTCATCTCGCCCTTCAGCACCTGATGCACGCCAAACCAGATGAGCAGTACCGTGACCAGCTTGCTGATCAGGGTCACGCCGCCATTGGCCAGTGTGCCTAAGGTCACGGTCTTAAAACTGGCCGAGACATAGGCGGCCAGTTGGTTGTCCCAGCGGCGGGTCAGCTGTGGCTCGACGGCCATGGATTTGACCGTGCCGACCCCAGAGATGGTTTCGACGAGGAAGGATTGGTTTTCCGCGCCACGGTTAAACTTCTCGGCCAGACGCGCGCGCAGCACCGGCGTGATGAGCATGGAGATGATGAAGTACAGCGGCAGTGAACCGATCACGATCCAGGTCAGGGTGGTGCTGTAGTAGAACATCACCGCGATAAACAGGAACGAGAAGATAAAATCGAGCACCAGTGTCAGCGCATGACCGGTCAGGAAGCTGCGGATGTTTTCCAGCTCGCGCACGCGGGCAACCGAGTCTCCCACCCGACGCGCTTCAAAATAGGCCAGCGGCAAGGCCAGCAAATGGCGAAACAGCCGCCCGCCCAGCTCGACATCGATGCGGCTGGTGGTATGGGCAAAGGTATAGCTGCGCAGCGCAGTGAGGACCACCTCAAAGATGACCACGGCGGTCAGACCGACGGCCAGCACGTCGAGCGTGGTATAGCCGCGATGCACCAACACCTTGTCCATGATGACTTGGAAAAACAGCGGCGTGACCAAGGCCAGTAGCTGAATAAAGAAACTGACCACCAGCACTTCGATCAGCAGGCGGCGGTATTTGATGATCGCGGGGACAAACCAGGTGAAGTCAAAGCGCCCCAGCTCCTGCGCCAGTGAGGCTTTGGAGTTGAGCAAAATAATACGACCCGACCACAGTGCCAGCAGCTCGGGCAAGGGGATGATGCGCGGGCGACCGGTGGCGATGTCATGGATCAGGGCTTGGGTGGTGATGTTGCCGTCATTGGCGTCTTGTTTTTCTTCGATCTTGGCCAAGATGGTAAAGGTGCCATCCAGCATGAGCAGGATACCCGGCAGCGGCAAACGCGGCAGGCGCTCGGCACGCGGGGTCAGCGCGCGGGCGTGCAGCTTCAGCGAGCGCGCGGCAATGATCAGCTCTTGCTCGGTCAGGTAGTCATTGGCGCGGTACTGGTGGGCGATCTGGTCGGCGTCGATGGCCACCCCATGAAAGCGTGCCAGCATGACCAGACAGATCAGACCACTGTCCGGCGGCGGTGGGGTGACATCGCGGGGTGGCGGGGTGGTTTGGGTTTTATTTACATCCATGGTCGGGATCGCTACTTATTGTATTTGGTTAAGACCCAACTGACCGACACTGGCGGCAAGCTGGATACGGGCAAACTGCCAGTCGGCCACGGCTTTGATCTGTTGGCGAGTGGCATCGGCAAAGGTGTTTTGAGCATTGGTCAGCTCGCGGATATCGGTCACGCCGTGCAGATAGCGACTCTGGGCGGCAGCCAAGGTCTGCTGCGCGCTGTCGACGATCTGCTGGGCGGTCTGGATGTTGCTGGCACTGACGCGGAGCTGCTGGTAGCTGCTCCAGACATTGATCGCCACGCTCAGCGCAGCTTCGTCCAAGGTAGCGGCTTTTTCGGCGGTCTGGGCTTCGGCACCGCGCTGTTTGTAGGTGCGGCCAAAGCCTTCAAAGATCGGCACATCGAGCTTGAGGCCGACATAGCGGTCGTGGCGCTGGGTATTGATATAGGGCTGGTTGCCGCCCGGTGATTCGGCTTGTTTGCTGGTGTTGTACTGGCCGATGATGGACAGCGACGGACGGCCTTGGGCGCGGATACTGCGCTCGTAGGCACGGGCAGCCTCCAGATCGGCACGGGCGGCGCGCAGGCTGGGGTGGCTCTGCTCGGCCGCGCTGAGCAAGGCGTCGATCGACTGCAACTGGCTGTCGGGACGCGCAGTGTCGCTGTCGCTGAGCCGGTACTGCAGGCTGGGACGTGCGCCCATGTCGATGGCCAGTGTGCCCAGCGCGATCTGCAGGTCGCCTTCGGCCTTGGTGCGGTTGTAGACCGATTGACTATAGTCGGTCTGCGCCTGCAACTGATCGCTGATGGCGGACACCCCGCCTTTGACGCGGGCGCGGGTCATGTCGAGGATCTGCAGCGCATTGGCTTCAAACTGGCGCGTGGCGATGATGTTCTTCTGCGCGATGCT
>JASLJP010000079.1 GCA_030152425.1 Aquirhabdus sp. | reverse complement strand
TGGGCGACCAGCCGATCAACCCAGCGGACGATTTGCGCCAGTTTCTTGGCCGGTTGTTTGATGTTAATGGCGGCGAGGATCGCGCCTTCGTCTTCGCGCTTGAGCAGTTTGCCGATCAGCTGTGACTGCCGACGGCGTGCTTCAAAGCTCGGGATGCGGTTGTATTCGTTTAACGCGTCGACCAGCACGTCA
Organism: Aquirhabdus sp.; assembly: GCA_030152425.1. Taxonomy (GTDB): domain Bacteria; phylum Pseudomonadota; class Gammaproteobacteria; order Pseudomonadales; family Moraxellaceae; genus Aquirhabdus. The sequence goes on along the minus strand of JASLJP010000079.1, from coordinate 3,564 downwards.
TTGACCGGTAGGGTCTGAATCACGTTTAGCGGCAGGGCGGCCAGACGCTCACCGAGCTGTTGCAGGCGCGCCATGGCTTTTTTTTGTTCGGTGCGGCTGGGGCGATCTTCGAGATCGTCAAAATCCGGGGTGTCGCTAAAGGGTTTTTTGCGCATGATGGGCTAAAGGTGCTCGGGGCTAAAATAATAAAAAGGCAATCTGTGAGAAGTGGCTATCGATGCGGCATGACGCCAAATCAATCGGGGGCGTGAGGTCGTGCGTTATTCCGCTTCGTGAAAGCGCTGGGCAAACAGTTCGCGGATGGCGGCGTGGGCTTTGTCTTGGTCAGAGCCTGTGACCACAAGGCGTAGGGTCGTGCCTTTGCCTGCACCCAGCATGAGCAGGTGCATGATGTTTTTGGCGTCGACCAGATTGTCACCGCGTCCAATCCGGATGTCACAGCGATGGCGTGCGGTGACTTCGATCAGTTTTCCGCAGGCGCGCGCGTGCAAGCCCAATTTGTTGACCACATCGAGCGTGGTGTCGATCGGTTCAGTGCCAGATGCTGTCGTCATGACCAATACTTGAGTTCTCGGTGTAGGGTTTGGGTCGGCCACTGTGCCTTGAGTGCATCGGCCAAACGATTGACCAGATACACCGAGCGGTGTTGACCGCCGGTACAGCCGATAGCGACCGTCAGATAGTGACGATGACTGGCGGCGAATACGGGTAGCCATTTTAGCAGAAAAGCCAAGATGTCGTGGTACATTTCCGTCACATCATCGTTACCGTCGAGGAAGTCCTGCACCTCTTTGTCCATACCGGTCAGGGCGCGTAGCTCTGGCTGCCAGTGTGGATTGGGCAGATGGCGCACGTCAAAGACAAAGTCGGCGTCGAGTGGGATGCCGCGTTTATAGCCGAAAGACTCCAAAATCAGAATCATACGCTCGTTTTGCCCCATCTTGACAGACAGGGTGTGCTGCAACTCGTGGACATTCAGATTGCTGGTGTCCAGCGTCAGTGTTGCATGGCGCGCGATGCCGGACAGCAGGGATTCTTCGGCCTGTAGGGCTTCGGCGATGGTGTTATAGCGGTCAGACAGAGGGTGGCGGCGGCGGGTCGCGCCATAGCGAGCGAGGAGCACATCGTCACGCGCGTTCAAGAAGATGACCTCTATCTCGCCATGCTGCTTGAGTTGTTCGAGGATGTCTTCAAACTGCATCAGGTCGGATTGCGGCGTGCGGACGTCCACCCCCAGCGCCAACATCTCGATGTTTTTTTGCGCGTTGAGCTTGGCGACGATCTCGGGCAGCAGGGTGACCGGCAGATTATCGATACAGTAGTAGCCGAGGTCTTCCAGCATGTGGAGGGTGGAGCTTTTTCCTGCGCCGGAGCGGCCGGAAACAATCAGTAATTTTTTCACGGTGTGTATTTCACTTTAGCGTTCTCATTGATGAGGGGGCGATTTGCGTCTACAAATAGACATAAAAAAGACGCAGCGCAGCGTATGCACGTATAGTTTTCATGACGATGTAGGTTGGCAGCTACAACCCCTCTTTTTTTGCATTCCCTGCAATAACTCTTGGGCGGTCAACAGCAGACACGACCAGCATGGTGACCATGCTGTGCATCATAGTCGGAAAACCCCGCACGACAAATGATTATTTGCGCCATTTGAACAGGCTTTGTCCAAAAAAAGAAGCCCTCCAGCGCGGAGGGTTCAGAACAAAGTGTAAACAAATACAACGAGAAACAGCGCGTGCCAGAGGCGGTGAGCGGATCAGTCTGCTGCAGGCGCAGGCACATTGACCGTCAGGTTGTCGATCAGGCGGGTCTTGCCCAGCTTGGCGGCGACCAGCACGATCCACTGCGGACTATCCGCAGTCGGCGCAGATAGGTCGGGGTTGCGTACTTCGACATAGTCGACGGCAAAGCCTTGTTTCTCGAGCTCTTTTTTACCCAGTAGGCTGAGTGAGGCAAAGTCGATCTTGGCCGCGCCGGCCTTGGCCAGCAGTTGCTGCTGGATATGCTGCATGGTCTGATAGATCGCCGGTGCCAGCGTCAACTCGTCTTCGGACAGATAGCCATTGCGCGAGCTGAGCGCGAGGCCTTGCTCGTTGCGCACGGTTGGTACGCCGATCACGTCAATATCAAAACACAGGTCATTGGCCAGATGGCGGATGATGGCCAGTTGTTGGTAGTCTTTTTCGCCAAACAGCGCCACGGTGGGCTGGACGATGTTAAACAGCTTGGTGACGACGGTTGCTACCCCGGTAAAATGACCCGGACGGCTCCGGCCACACAGCTCTTCGGCCAGAGAGTTGACCTGGACAGTGGTTTTTTGCGGCGCAGTGCCGTAGATCTGCTCGACGCTCGGGGCAAACAAGATGTCACACTTGGCTTCTGCCAGCAGGTTACTGTCGGCATCGAAGGTGCGGGGATAGGAACCAAAGTCTTCGCCTGCACCAAATTGGGTGGGATTGACGAAAATACTGACGACGACGACATCACACAGCTGGTTGGCCTCTTGCACCAGCTTGAGGTGGCCTTCGTGCAAGTTGCCCATGGTGGCAACAAAGCCGATGCTTTTACGACTGGCGCGTACTGGACTGAGTGCGGCATGTAGGCCTTGAATCGTGGTTTCGGTTCTCATGCTGGTTCTAAACTCTCTTTTAAAGCTTTTGATAAGCTATCTAATAAATCGATCAAAATAAAGCGAAAGAAAAACAAAATGCAGCGGGTATCGTCACCCCATACTCATTTACAGCGCAACGTGAAAGGCGTGCTTGTCTTCAGGATAGCGTTTTTGTTGGACGGATTGATGAAAGTCTTTAAACGCTTCCACAATATTGCCTTTGCCTTGTAAAAAATCATGCACAAAACGTGCGGGTTTCTCAAAGTTCAAGCCCAGCATGTCATGCATCACCAGAACCTGACCGTCGCAGTGGTTGCCAGCGCCGATGCCGATGACCGGTACGTTAAAGCGAGATTGCACTTCTTGTGCCAGTTGTACCGGCACGACTTCGAGGAGGAGCAGCGCCGCACCAGCATCCACAACGGCCTGACAGTCGGCCAGCAGTTGATCCGCTGCATTGCGGCTCTTGCCTTGCAGTTTATAGCCGCCAAATACATTGACCGATTGCGGGGTTAAGCCCAGATGGATACAGCTCGGAATGCCATTTTGCTTGAGGGTACGGACAGTCTCGCTCAGCCACGCGCCGCCTTCCAGCTTCACGGCATGCGCACCAGCCTGCATCATCGCAGTGGCAGAGCGCAGCGCGTCGGGCAGGGTCGCGTAGGACATAAACGGCAAATCGGCCATGATAAAGGCGTGATGATTGGCGCGTGCGACAGCACGGGTGTGGTAGGCGATGTCTTCGACCGTCACCGGCAGGGTGGAATCATGCCCTTGAATGACCATGCCCAGTGAGTCGCCGATCAAGATCGAGTCGATCTCGGCACGCTCCATGGCCTTGGCAAAGCTGGCGTCATAGCAGGTCAAACAGGAGAACGGGACGCCATCGGCTTTATATTGGTTCAGCTGGCTCAGACGTATCATCGCGTATCTCTCCTGATGTTGATAGA
>JASLJP010000019.1 GCA_030152425.1 Aquirhabdus sp. | reverse complement strand
GCATGCCAGATCTTTCAATTCATCACGGGTCATCGGACCGGTGGTGTCTTGTGAACCGACGGTGGTCATTTTTGGTTCGCAGTAGGTGCCCGGACGGATGCCTTGACCTTCTGGCAGACCACATGCACGGCCAACCATTTTCTGCGCTTGGGTGAAACCCTTGCCGGTGTCGGCGGGTTGTACCGGGGTGCGGAACAATGTCGATACGGGCAGACCCAGTGCTTCACGTGCCTTGCCGGTCAGACCGCGACCGATGATCAGATTGATACGGCCGCCTGCACGGACTTCGTCCAGCAGTACTTGTGATTTCAGTTCAAACGTCGACAGCACTTCGCCGGTTGCGTTGCTGGTGATTTTGCCTTCGTACGGGAAGATGTCGATGACATCGCCCATGTTCAGCTTAGCTACATCTGCTTCAAACGGCAGTGCGCCCGCGTCTTCCATGGTGTTGAAGAAAATCGGTGCGATCTTGCTGCCGATACAGACACCACCGTCACGTTTGTTCGGGATGTGTGGCAGGTCGTCGCCGGTGAACCACAGCACCGAGTTGGTGGCTGATTTACGGCTAGAACCGGTACCGACGACGTCACCCACATAAGCAACGATATGGCCTTTGGCTTTCAGCGCTTCGAGCTGTTTGATTGGGCCGATTTCACCTGGTTTTTCTGGGTTGATGCCATCACGTACGTTTTTCAGCATGGCATTGGCGTGCAATGGGATATCCGGACGTGACCATGCGTCTTGCGCTGGGGACAGGTCGTCGGTGTTGGTTTCGCCGGTGACTTTGAATACGGTCACGGTGATTTTTTGCGCGACTTCCGGACGGCTGGTGAACCATTCCGCATCGGCCCATGATTTCAGGACTGCAACCGCGTGGACATTGCCCGCGTTGGCTTTTTCTTGTACGTCATGGAATGCGTCGAATACCAGCAGGGTTTTCTTCAGCGCTTCAGCGGCGATTGGGGCCAGTTGTGCGTCATCCAGTGCAGATACCAGTGGCTCTACGTTATAGCCGCCCAGCATGGTGCCGAGCAGGTAAACGGCGCGTTCTTTGCTGACCAGTGGCGAGGTTGCTTGACCTTTGGTGATGGCAGCCAAAAATGCAGCTTTCACATACGCAGCTTGGTCTACGCCCGGTGGGATACGGTTTTCAAGCAGGTCAACCAAAAAGGCTTCTTCGCCTTTAGGTGGGTTTTTCAGCAGCTCAACCAAGCTTGCAACTTGGGCTTCATCGAGGGGCTTTGGCGGGACACCAAGTAGGGCACGTTCAGCAACGTGTTGGCGGTAGGCTTCTAGCATGGCTTTGTCCTTGTAGGAGTTGAGTGTTAGAAATCTTTAGGCAGCGCGAGGTGCATGGGAAATCGCGAGAACGACGATATCTGTACGCTGAATTTTCGGCAGATTTGTGGGCAGAATGCGGCGAAAAATGCTGAAAACCTGAGCGTCTATGCGAGGGGCTGCCTAGGGTGCAGCAATGGTACTTGAAATCAAGCGAAATGTTAATGACATAAAGGTATAACAGCACTGCAGTCTGGCAATTCTGAACATTTATTTTTGAAATAGTGGTGTCTAGATATCGGGCTAAGCATATCTTAAGCGGGCTCAACCCCAACACTGAGTATACATTCCCCCAGATGTTCCACCTCGACGCACCTCGACTGCAGCCAATAGCGCTGCCCCATGGGCAAGTCGCCCCATGGTTTGTTGAGCATCAAGCAGGCCTGCCCTGTTTCTGCGTCAAAAGACAGCAGCTCTGCTGCGTCGAAGGGCATAAAACTGCGGACATGCTCATACAGTAGTTTGTATAGTGTTTCCTTGAGCGAGTACACCATCGTCAGCCATGTTTGCGATGGGTAGTTTAGGCGCGCTCCCAACGTGAGTTCGGTCATCGATGCGATAAGGGGCATGATCTCGGTCGCATGGTCAGGGCTAAAGACTGGCTCACAGTCGACGGCAATGCTACTGGCCTCCCGCTGTCGGGCAGCCACCGCAACGGCCACCCCCACGCAGTCAACCACACAGTGGCTGATCGAACCGACCCAGTCTGCAGGCCAGACCGGCAAGCCATTTGCCGCCCGTGGTAGGATTGGCGGTGTACCGAGTCCGCCCGCAGCCAGTGCCTGCACCGCACAAAATCGCCCGGCATAAAAACTCGCTTTGCGCGCGCTTGTAGCCGTATTCAGTGTCGGCGGTAATGACGGCCAGATACCGCCCGCATGCACAATTTCTTCATATTCATCAATGTTGAACACATGATATGCATAATTGATCTGTGGCGGTAACCATTGCCTGACATTTTTCATGACACTTAGCCTATTTCTGTGTGCGGCAAAGGATACAATACGACGTAATTGCTGTGGGCGCTTTGTTTTAAACGCTTGGTGCTTAAACCCCCACACAACTTTGATATCTAAACGCCGTACTCCTTGTACTATTATTATTGTAAATGGATAAGTCGTGACCACTGCACCCCAGAAAGAAGATGCTACTTCACAACAAAACGATCTCCCGCCTACCCCAGCCATCGTTCGCGGTGCTCATCGTCCTGACCTTCTCAAGCACGAAGTCTTAGCGGATCTATTTGAAGAAACCGTACAGCGCTGCCCTGCTCAGACTGCGCTTATCTACCATGATGACCTGCTCGGTAAGCGCGAGCTGACCTACGAGCAGCTCAACCAGCAAGCCGATCTAATCGCCCATTATCTGATCAGCCACGGCGTGGTCGCCGGCCAGATAGTCGGCCTCTGGCTACCGCGCGGCATTGAGCTGCTCGTCGCCCAGTTGGGGATCGCCAAAGCTGGTGCAGCATGGCTGCCGTTTGATACTGAAACCCCGGTCGACCGTATCTCGGTCTGTCTGGATGATGCCAATGCCGCAGGACTGATCAGTGATATCGGTTGGTTGCCGCGTTTATCGACGGTGACTCATCCGGTTTGGACCGTCGAGTCGCTGTTAGAGCCTGTGGCTGGTGAGTTAAAGCGCCGAAGTCACTTTTTGCCCAGCCATCCCGCCTATGTCATCTATACCTCGGGTTCGACGGGCAAACCGAAAGGCATCGTCATTAACCAAGGCAGTATCTGCCATTTCCTACGGAGCGAAAACGCCGTCCTGGGTGTAGAGAGTACGGATAAGGTCTATCAGGGCTTCTCGACGGCCTTTGATATGTCGTTTGAGGAAATCTGGATCTCCTATATGGTTGGCGCGACGTTATGGATCGCGCCCAAGTCACTGACCACCGACCCCGATGCGCTGCCGCTGGCACTGATCGAGCATCAGATCACCGTCCTACATGCCGTGCCGACGCTACTGGCGCTGTTTAGCATT
>JASLJP010000306.1 GCA_030152425.1 Aquirhabdus sp. | reverse complement strand
AGCATGGCGCTCAATGCCAACTGGGCCCACCCGAGCTTTTATGGCGCCGCCCTGCCGCAAAAAGACCTGCAGCCCCAACACTTTAGCGCATCTTGGCAGAGTGCCTATATCGCCAACAACAATACCGCGATGCTGGTGCGCTGCGTCGGGCTGGGCGATGCCGCAGGCTGTACCGAACTGCGCGATGCGGCCAATACCGCCTTTGCCGTCAAGTTTATCGATCCGGTCGACGCCTACACCATGACCGACCGTACCATCAAATACGCCCTGCTGTTTTTGCTGATTACCTTTGGCGCATTCTTCTTGTTTGAAGTACTCAAGAAACTGCAGATCCATCCGGTGCAATACACCTTGGTGGCCGCTGCACTGGGCGTGTTTTACCTGCTGCTGATCTCCTTTAGTGAGCATGTCGGCTTTGGCATCGCCTACCTCGGCTCCAGCATCGCCTGTGTCTCTCTGATCAGCTTCTATGTCTACTATGTGCTTAAAGGGCTGGGACGCAGCCTGTTCTTAGGCGCGATCTTGTCCGGCATGTATGGCTCGCTGTATGTGATCTTGCAGTCGGAAGATCTGACCTTGATCTTGGGTTCGGTATTGGTCTTTGTCCTGCTCGCGGTGACGATGTTCCTTACCCGCAATGTCAACTGGTACGACAGCACTGCGGCAGAGCCGCCGCAGCGCGCCGACGCATAAGGCATAAGCCCAAACACCTCTGCTGGCCATGCGCCGGCAGGGGATGGCATACCCACCCCACGATCCATCCCAGCTATCGAGAACCCTCATGCACACCATACCCTATCGCCCCACCCAGCCACCCTACCCGATGGCGCGCCCTAGCCACCGTGCAGCGCGTAGCACCACAGTTGCCGTACTGATGGAGAAAAATCTGCCGCTACTCGGCAAGAAAACCGAAGTGCTGCACTACTACCGCGCCCAGCAGCTGCAGTTTTTGAATCTGGGCAGTGTGCTGATCAGCCTCAGCGACCGCGTGCTCTATCATTTTAATCGCGCCGATGAGGTGGACTGGGTGGCCGAACTCCCCGCCTAGCGCCATAAAAAAAGACCCATCAGCAGCCGTGCGGATGGGTCTTTTTTTGCAACTGGCTTAGATCTTATCAAAGCCCTCGCCGGTCGCCCTGATCCCATTCGCGATGATCAACTCACCGATCTCGCCAAAGACCTCAAGCGGCACGACACCCGCACCATGGGTGGTCACCCCGCCTTGGATCGTAACTTTTTTGGCACTGCCGCCGGGTTTGACGCTGAACGCCACGGCAGCGAGGGTAACCACTTTACCCTTCACCAGCGAGTCGCCGATGGCACCAAAGGTTTCGATCCCGCGCGCGATGGATAGCTCACCGATCGGCTGACTAATCTGCACACCGACCGAGCCATCGCCATGGGTGGTGATCCGATCAAAGCTAACCTTATTCACCGTGCCGGCATAGACGTTAAAGCCGCGCGCGCCTTGGCCAAACGTCTCAATCGGCGCTTTAACCGTAAGGGTTTCGACAAAGCCAAAATTGACAAAGCCGATCCCGCTGGCGCCATAGGAGGTGATCTTATCCTCGGCGATCCAGCGGTCGACCGAACCCCAATTGTCCAGCACCATGTCATTCACGCTATAGGTGGTCACGGGCCCAACGTTGCGCACCAGATCGACAAAGGCATTAAACACGGTAAACACGCCGCCTGAGATCACATCTGCCGTCCCTGCCGGGATCATGCCATTGCTATAGACCGCACCCGTCTCAAGCAAGGAGCAGGTCAGACGTCCCCCTTCAAAGCCTGCGCCACTGACAAACACTCCACTGCCGATCACGGGTAATGCGGGCAGCCCGACATTGATATCGATCAGGTGACTGCTGATGATTACGGATGGGTCTGGCTGCATATTCCACAGGGTAAACGCGCCTTGCAGCACATGGACGCCAAAACCCTGCGGTTGATCCTGCTGGCCACGCGTATCGGCATGCACCACATGCAGGCCGTTGACCTCGACATGGCCTGCGCGCACCTGATCGCGAGCAAGAATCTGTACCTGCCCGATGGCGGTGATGTTGATCAACTGCATGACCCCGAGACTGCTGACGCTGGTGTCATTAAAGATGGCGCGGTGGTTCGCCTCGGTCTCCAGATGAATCTCGCTGATGGCATTGGCACTGGACAGTTGCAGGCCGTCACTGCCCTTGGCAAAGATCAGTGCGGCGGACTCGTCCTTGCCCGACAGGGTCTGACCTTCGTGCAGCCTGAAACTGGGCACATCGCGCAACTCGCCGGTGATCAGGAGATGTTCGATGCTGGGATCCTGTGCCGATGCGATGAGATCCGCGACACTGACAACTTCCTTGAGTGCTAATGACATGACGTTGCTCCGCGTTATCGTTGGTATACAGAGAGGTGCGCCGCTCTCGCGGCGGGCTGCCTATGACAAGGCGCACTCCAAAATCTAGGCGTCCCCACGCCACAGTACAAGCCCCCGCTGCGGTGAAAATTGTTAAGCCGATTTACAATCTCGGGCAGATCGGCGCCAAAAAAAAAACCACCGCGTATACGCAGTGGCTGGGGATGCTTGGACGCGACTTAGCGGCGCATTACTTGGCTTGTTTGGCTTGGATCTGATCGAGCAGGATATTGGCCGACTCGAGGATAAAGGCTTCTTCTTCCGGCAGCGGAGGACGTTTGCCTTCGGGCAGCTTGGCACGTGCTTCGGCTTGGGCATCCAGCGCCGCTTGGTAAGTCTGCCAGTTTGGATAGGGCACCAGACCGGTTTTGCGACGACGCTCATTTTCGGCCGCAAGGCTTTGGGCATCGATCGCCTGTATCTCTTTACGACGCACGTCGATATCCAGCGACAGCACTTTGCGGTCTTTATTGGCGTTGCTCAGTGCCTTGATGGCATTCAGGTAGACATATTGCGGATCTTTTTCCTGACGCGCCTTAGAGGCAGCCGTCAGCGTCGGCACCAGCGGCTGCAGGCTATCTTCGCGGATATACGGTGCAGTGGCGATGGTATCCCAGGCCAGCGGGTTTTTGGCTTTGCGCTCGCCGAGGTCTTCATCGTAGATGCTGACGAATGGAATATCCGGTACGACGCCTTTGTTTTGCGTACTGCCACCGGTGACACGGTAGAACTTACGCTGGGTCAGGGTCGCTTGGCCGTAGGCGAGATTGTCCAACTGCACCTGCGCTGTGCCTTTGCCGGTGGTGGTACTGCCGACCACCAAACCGCGTTCATAGTCTTGGATCGCAGCGGAGAAAATCTCACTGGCCGAGGCCGAGGCCAGATTGACCAACACGATCATCGGGCCTTTATACAGCTCGGCGCCGCCGTCGTCATCGTTAAAGACATTGATCGCGCCATTGCCATCGCGAATCTGCACCAATGGGCCTTTTTTGATAAACAGCGCCAGCATCTTGGACACTTCATCCAGCGAGCCGCCCGGATCACCGCGCAGATCGACCACGATGCCGTCGACGTTTTTACTGTTCAGATCCAGGATCGCTTTGATGGTGTCTTCGCTGACGCTGCGATAGTTTCGACCATCACGGCGTGCTTTATAGTTCAGGTAGAACGAGGGGATATCGAGTACACCCATGCGATAGGTCTTGTCGCCGCGTTTGATTTCGATCACCCGGTCTTGAACACCGGCATCGTCCTCTTGGATCACGTCGCGCGTCAGGGTCACCATGCGGGCAGGGGCATCTTTGGCCTGCAGTTTGAGCACGACTTTGGTGCCGCGCTTACCGCGGATCAGCCCCACGATTTCACTGCTCGGCCAGCCTACCACGTCGATCATGGGCAAGCCATCTTGAGCCACGCCGATGATCCGGTCACCGGATTTGACCAGACCGGACTTGCTGGCTGGGCCACCATCGACCAGCGTTTCGACGCGGGTATAGTCGTCATTGCCGCGCTCAGGGCGGATCGACACACCGATGCCTTCGAGCTGCAGCGTGGTTTGACGGTTCATCTCCATCGCTTCGACAGGTGCAAAATACAGACTGTGCGGGTCATAAGTGGCGAGTGCCGCATTGAGCAGGCCTTCGAGGACGCGATCACTCTTCATCCGGTCGATCTGTTGCAGCTTGCGCTTAAAGCGTTTCTTTAAGGTATCGACCGGATTCAGTTCGCTCGGTGGGCTGAGATCCTGACCGTCAGCCAGTTTCGGGTCGGCTTTGAGCGCGGCTTGTTTGGCGGCTTCTTCTTCCTGTGAGATGGTCAGGCTAATCAGTGCCGATACGAGCTGTTGCTGCCAGTAGGCACGCTGCTCGGTGCTGCTGGTAAAGTATGGCGCTTTTTCATGATCGGTATCGTAAGTGTCGCTGCGCTTGAGATTCTGTTGTTTATCCAGTTGCTCTAAGCAGTATTGGTAGTAGTCCTTGAGGCGCATGCTGTAGCGTTTCTGGATTTCAAACGCAGCGGTCAGGTCACCCTTTTTCATCATCGCGCCGAGATTGTCGGCGTATTTTTTGCGGAACTCGTCGATATCCGAGGCCAGAAAGATCGAATGGTCAGCGTCGAGGTTATCCAGATACATATCGAGGACGCGACGCGAGACTTTGGTATCCAGCGGCATATTCAGGTAATGCTGCGTGTCCATGAGCATCGCCATCTGGCGGGTTACGATACTTTGCTCACGCGTCGGGGCAAGCTCGGACGGCGCGACGGCTTGGCTGCCGGCACTCGGTGTGGCCTCGCCATAGACATGCGGAAAGAACACCCCTGCACCGATCAGGGCAATCAGGGTAGCCAGCGTCTGTATTTTGGTCTTGGGACGCGTACGTGTGGTCATTTGTGACTCTTGTAGTTTGGTGGTCTCTGATTGTGTCTGCGATGCTTTCATATACGTCTACAAAGTCCTTGAGAGTAAAACAAATCGGTGCGTATGGGTCCATCCGCGAATCTACAGGGTATTCACCCGCACCGCTATAGTTGGCGTGATAAAAACGCAATTTTGCCACGAACTTATCCTGCTTGAATGTAGCAGACCTGTAGGGAAATCGGGTATTGTCGTAGCCGTTTTCGTTATAATACATCCCACGGGAAAAATTACGTCTAAGCTTTATGGAGATAGTGCACGATGATCGGCTCACTGATGTTGGATATTGCGGGGCTGACCCTAAGCGATGACGATCAAAAACTCCTGACTGAACCTCAAGTGGGCGGTCTGATCCTGTTTGGTCGCAATGTGGAAAGCCCGCAACAGGTACGCGCCCTGACGGACAGTATCCGCGCCATTCGCCCCGACATCCTCATCGCAGTCGACCAAGAAGGCGGCCGCGTGCAGCGCCTGCGTGAAGGCTTTACCCGCCTACCCGCCATGGGCATGCTCGGTCAGCTGTATGACATCGACCGAGATGACGCGCTCGCAGCAGCAGCGACGGCTGGCTGGTTGATGGCCAGTGAAGTACTGGCGGTCGGGATCGACTTTAGCTTTGCTCCGGTACTGGATGTCAACGGCATCAGCCATGTGATCGGCGACCGTGGCTTTCATGGTCATCCCGAGATCGTCAGTCAGCTCTCGCGTGCCTTTATGCAAGGCATGCATCGCGCTGGCATGGCCACCACGGGCAAGCACTTCCCCGGCCATGGCTCGGTAGAGGCCGACTCGCATGTCGCCGCCCCGGTCGACCACCGCACGCTGGACGAAATCCGCGCGCAGGATATGACCGTGTTCTTTGAGGTCGCCGACCAGCTCGATGCCCTGATGCCCGCCCATGTGATCTACCCGCAAGTCGACCCAAATCCGGCTGGATTTTCCAAACACTGGCTGCAGGATATCGTACGCGGCGAGATGGGCTTTGACGGCGTGCTGTTTTCTGACGATCTGAGCATGCAGGCTGCCTGCGTGGTGGGCGGTGCTGGCGTACGGATCAAAGCCGCACTCGATGCTGGCTGCGATATGGGGCTGGTGTGCAACGACCGCGCCGCCGCACTCGATGCTCTGGCAGCGCTACGCGACATGCCGCTGCCCAACCAAGCACGTCTAGAAAAGATGCGCGGCAAGATCGGTGCGCATGGTCTCAAAGACGGCGTGATCGCGCTCGGCGGCGAATGGGACATGGCACGCCAGCAAGCCACTGCACTGCGTGACCGCTTTGCGGTCTAATACAGCGTTCATTCATATTTCAAGCATCTAAACCAAGGAAGGTTATCCGTGTCCAATCATCCAGCGCCACAGACGCAGGCGGAAGAATCCCCGCATCGTCATATCTCTTTTACCGCCCACTACACCGGCTATATCTGGTTTCAAGAGGGCATCTCTCATCCGGCGCTGGCCAGTCGTAAAGGCCGCCGACTGGCCAAGCTGGTCAGCCCACTGGAGACGCTGGCCGAGCTGACCATCGGCGACAGCATGCGCACCACGCTGCGCCAGCGCCATGGTCTGATCGACCGGCAGTTGGATCGTTTTCTGGCCGCCCATCCCGATGCACAAGTACTGGAAATCGCCACTGGCCTATCCCCCCGTGGCTGGCGCTACCGGCAGAAGAACCCCAATCTGGTCTATGTCGAAGCCGACCTACCGGAGATGGCCGCGGCCAAACGTCGGGCATTGGCACAGTTTGAAACCCCAACCCCGCGTATCGAGGCGGTGGATCTATTCAGTGTCGACTTTCAGCAACTCCTTGCCACGTTTGACCACAGTAAACCGCTGATCATCATCAGCGAAGGGTTGGTGAACTACTTTACCAAAGACATGCTGCATGCGCTGTGGACGCAGCTCGCCACCGGCCTTAAACAGTTCTCGGTCGGGGTCTATCTGACTGACATCTATCCAGAGCCAGTCACGCGCAAACTCGGGCAACTAATCTGGCATAGCAGCAAGCTGCTGCGCATCATGTCGAAGAGCGCCTTTGCCTTTCATTTTGTCGCACCCGGCGAGGCCGTGAGTGCCATGGCAGCGGCCGGTTTTAGCCGCACACAGGTGTTTCAGCCTGCGGCAGAGCGCGCTGCGCCAGCCCCTGCGACGACGGATCTACACTTGGGTGATCTGGTCTGGGTCATCGAATCGCAGGTCTAAGCCTGCGCCC
>JASLJP010000324.1 GCA_030152425.1 Aquirhabdus sp. | reverse complement strand
GAGCAGCATTGGGTGCCAGCAGCGAGGCCATGTTGAAGGTTTTGCTGATGGTCGTGCCATGGGCATAGAGCACGACTGGGCGTTTGCCGCTACATTTCGGGTCTGTACCGGTCGGAACCATCAGCGCGCCGGACGCGGTCGTCGATTCACCGGCAGCACCGGTCGTGTTGTATTCGATATGACTGACATCGACACCGCAGGTCGGTGCACCGGTCAGTTGAATGAGTTGTTGGCCTGATGCAGAACCTGATAACGCGCCATTAAACTGTGCAGCAGTCAGCGAAGCAGTTGCAGTCGGTGCGCCTTGCAGTTGGCCGGTCGTCGGGGCTGGTGGTGCGATCACAGCGCCATTGTTGTCGCCGTCGCTACCGCCACATGCGGCGAGTAACAGGGTTGCAGCAGCGACCGCTACTGCCATTGTTGTTTTCTGAAACATCACAGCACTCCTTGCCTGAATTAGCGTTTCAGAAATAGCATATTCTTGTCGGACATACAAGAAAATGAACACACTGATAACAAGTCCGCTTTTACATTGTAAATCACATAAACCATGGACAATTCAGTAATGTCCGTGCGCGACAATGCGGTCTGTGACTAAACACAGGCCGCTATTATTTTGTCTAACAATATTTAGGCGTTTGTATTACAGCTCTCGCACCATAAGCGCGCGATTAAATCGCTGGCGTGGATAATACACCCCATTTTCTGCGCGCTTACCCATGGCGATGATCATCACCACAAAGGCGTCTTTTTCCATTGGGATGAGCTGCCGCACATGGTTCTCATCAAAGCCTTCCATCGGGCATGTGTCATAGCCATGCGCACGTGCAGCCAGCATAAAATTTTCACACGCCAGCGCGCAGCTCTTGGCTGCCCAGGTTTTGATATCGGCATGGCTATAGTGGCTGTGCGGCAGTGGGCGCAGTTTGGTGACGACCTTTTGCATCACGCGTTTCGCCAGTCCCAGCGCATTCAGCGGACCGGTCATAAAATGAAACTGTACCAGCTTGCTGTAGTAAGTCTGTACCTGCGACGGGATTTCCGGCTCATGCCACTCAGTGAGTATACGCTGTGCATTTTCGCCCCAGGTCTTGGTACGACCGAGCTGCACAAGGAGTATCGGTGCGGTCTTGGCCGCGTTTTGATCCATACAGGCCACCGCCAGTTTGGCACGTAGCTCTGGCGATTTCACCACCACAAATTCCCACGGCTGCAAATTGCTGGAGTTGGGTGCGAGGATTGCAAGGTCGATACAGTCGTTAAGCACCTCATCAGGCACTGGATCTTTGGTAAATTTACGCACAGAACGTCGACCTTCGACGATGGCACGAAACGCGACAGGATCGGTGGCCGGTGGCGCAGGCTCGACATGGCGCGCTTTTTTAGCCTTGCTGGGTTTGTTCGTGGCGGCGATAGGCTGAGGCGTCGCCTCAGAGACTGCGACTGTGCTGACCCGAGTGGGTGCATCAAAGGTGCTCGGCATAGGAGTGTCCGCAAATGTGTTCATATAGATCGAATATACGCTTGTCAGCGGCAGATGCCATGACCCGCGTATACACGAGTGATGTCATAGAAGATAACGTGCTGTTGTCAGCGAGTGGCGCGTTACGCCTGACAGCCCGCATGCTCCGCGATAAAACGTTGCACCCAAGCCGGTACGTTTTCACCTGCCGAGCCATAGATATGGGACTTAAAGGCGCTTTGATTGGCCGCAGGCTCGAGGTTGATCTCAATAGTTTCAGCGCCTGCATAGTTGGCCAGTCGTACAAAACCCGCTGCCGGATAGACATGGCCACTGGTCCCAATGCTGAGGAATAGATCACACTGGCTGATGGCATCTTCGATCTCGTCCATATGCAGCGGCATCTCGCCAAACCAGACGATATGCGGGCGCAGCGTTTGCATTTTTTGGCAGCAGTCGCAGCGTGTATCGGCACCGATCACCCCGTCAAACGCATAGACCTTGCCCGTCAGTTGGCACTGCACTTTGAGCAGCTCGCCATGCATATGCAATAAACGCGTTGACCCTGCCCGCTCATGCAGGTTGTCGACATTTTGAGTGATGAGCAAGAAGTGATCCCCCAAAGCGGCTTCAAGTTCGGCCAAGGCGATGTGTGCTGGGTTTGGTTTGATGTTGGGTTCCTGCAACTGACTGCGGCGCGTATTATAAAAACGCTGCACCAGTTCAGGATTCCGATGGAAGCCCTCAGGGCTTGCCACATCTTCGATGCGATGATCTTCCCACAAGCCATCATTGGCTCTGAACGTACGAATCCCCGACTCCGCAGAGATCCCCGCGCCGGTCAGTACGACGATACGAGGCTGTTTCATAGATGTCCTTATCTAAATCTGGTTTTGTTGTTATGTCTTACCCGCGCTATTCTAATGATTTATTAAGGTCAGGCTTTGGCACAAAGCATCAAACTGTGTAGATGTTTTGTTTAGCAAGTTGCTGCTGCTCGGCATCGAGATAGATCCACTGCCCTTCGGCAACCTCCTCTCCGAGCTGAGTCAGCGACAGCTCCCCGATCTGCTCGCGATGCAGGGCGATCACATGATTGCCCACCGCAGCGATCATGCGTTTCACCTGATGGTAGATGCCTTGGTGGATCGTCAGACTCAAAGTATGACTATCGGTCAAGGCACAATGATCCGCCTTCAGCAGCGCATCCTCGCCCATCAGCTCTACGCCAGCCTGCAATTGCGCAATCTGCGCCTCCGTCACCGGCTCATGCGTTGTCACCTGATAGCGTTTCGGCACATGGCGCTTTGGATGGGTCAAGGCATGCAAATACGACCCATCATCCGTAAGCAAGAGCAGCCCCGTCGTATCCTGATCCAGCCGCCCCACACAGTTGACGCCCCGTTCCAAGAGTTGCGGCGGCAGCAAACTAAACACGCTGCGATGATGCTGCGGCGTATGCGAGCACTCATAGCCAATCGGTTTATGCAGCGCGATATAGACTTTCTCTCGGTAGCGCCATGCCTTGCCCGCGACCGTAAACTCAAAGTCAGCGGTGTCAAAGTTTGCTTTGCTATCTTTGCAAATTACACCCGCTACACTGACCCGACCGCTGTCGATGATCTGGCGGCATTGCTTGCGGCTACCGAAGCCTTGGGATTGGAGGATTTTTTCGAGGTGCATAGGATGATGTTTTAGAGCGAAATAGTGCGAATAATAGCGTGTAGGGGGGGGCTTTTATAGGGCGAATT
>JASLJP010000298.1 GCA_030152425.1 Aquirhabdus sp. | reverse complement strand
GCGCGTCACGGTGACCGCACCGGTCAAAGGCGTGCTGAACATCGTGATGGGGGTGAATGACCAGCAGTATGATCCGGCGCGTGATCGGGTGGTCACGGCTGCCTCCTGCACGACCAATTGCCTCGCTCCCGTGGTTAAAGTCATTCACGATCATCTGCGGATCCGTCATGGTTCGATGACCACCATTCATGACCTGACCAATACCCAGAGCCTGCTCGACCAGCCGCATAGCGACCTGCGCCTGTCGCGTGCCGCCAGTATTAGCCTGATCCCCAGTACGACCGGATCAGCCAGTGCCATCGGCGAGATCTTCCCCGATCTGAAGGGACGCCTCAACGGCCATTCGGTACGCGTACCGCTGGCCAATGCCTCACTGACCGACTGCGTGTTTGAAGTGGAAAAATCCACCAGCGTGGCGGAGGTCAACCAACTGCTCAAAGCCGCCTCGGCGTCAGGCCGCCTCAAAGGCTATCTCGGCTATGAAGAACGCCCCTTGGTCTCGGTCGACTATGTGAACGACCCGCGCTCGTCCATCGTCGATGCGCTATCGACCATGGTCATCAATGGTACGCATATAAAAATCTATGCGTGGTATGACAATGAATGGGGCTACTCGAATAGAATGGTCGATGTGGTGAAACTCATCGCAGGCCATTCATCGGGGATGGCTGTATAAACTATAAAGGGGCGGGACGTGCGGAATCAAACATATAGCGTGGCTGTGGTGTTGAGCGTATTGCTGGGGCTGTCGGGTACGGCACATGCGGGGCCCTATGCCGATCGTCTGGCGCGCTGCGTGGTCAATGCGACGACCGATCAAGATAAAATCGTGATGCTCCAGTGGGTCTACGCGGTGTTTGGACTGAATAAAAATCTAAAAACGATGAACAATGTCACAGACAGCCAGCGGCTGGAGCTGGTCAAGCAAGTGCAGAGTTTTACCGGGCGTACCTTTAAAGTGACCTGCAAAACCGAGCTGGCGGATGCCAAGCTGTTTGAAGGTGGGCAAGCGATCAACTATGCGGCAGAGGTCTTTGGCCGTTCGGTCATGTCTCAGCTCATCGTCGACCCCTCGGTGGTCGGTGCACTCAAAGAGCTGACCCCACCGGATGCGTTTGACGATCCAGCGCCCAAACCTGCAGCCAAGGCCGTGACTCCCTAGCCCCCGCTAGCGGCGTCGCGTCGAGAGATATAGCCCCAGCGACATCGTCGCGACAAAGACCAAGATCGGCAAGCTCCCCGCCAGTCCAGCGATCAAGCTGGGTGCGGGGCATAGACCCGACAGCCCCCAGCCCACCCCAAAGATCAGCGCACCGATGACCAGCCGATGATCTACTGCACGGCGGTTGGACAGAGCCACCCCATCTCCCCAGAGATTGCGCTGTCGGCGTCTGACCCATGCATAGGCGGGCAGGGCGACCAGCACCGCTGCACCCATCACCAATGCCAAGGCAGGGTTCCAGTCGCCCGCCACATCGAGGAAGGCCAAGATATTATCCGGGGTCGTCATGCCCGAGATCACGAGGCCGCTGCCAAACAGCAGACCCGCCAGCAATGCTGTCCATGTCGATGTCATGATGGCTGCCTCCTAGCGTACATGACGCACCAGATAGACCGTGGCTGCCGCGCTGAGCATAAACAGCAGCGTCGCCAGCAGGGACCGCGGGGAGAGATTGGCGATACCGCAGACGCCATGGCCACTGGTACAGCCCGTGCCCACCCCCGTACCGATCCCGACCAACAGCCCTGCCGCAGCGAGTACGCCGACACTGGCGGTATGCACTGGCGCAGCGTGCTGGCTTAGATAGAGCGCAGGGAGCAGCAGCCCGATCAGGAATGCCACGCGCCAGCGCGCACGCCCGGCATCGCCACGCAGTAGCCTGCCATAAATCCCGCTGATGCCAGCGACTTCGCCATTGGCCAGCAACAGGACAGCCGCCCCCAGACCGATCAGCGCACCGCCGACCAGTTGGGGGAGATAGGTTTCAACGCTCATGGGAATAGACTCGGCGTGCAGAAATTCATCACATCATAGCCTAGCGCGGGTTTAAAACCGATAACCCCACGCCAGCCCGAACTGATTTTCACTCAAACTGATATCGGCATTGCCGCCGCCCAACCCTGCAGGCGGAAAGCCCGGCGGGATCGAGCCATTGCCATGCACTTTTTTTTCAAAGGCATGGACATAGGAGGCGCTGATCTCGTGGTGCGGGTTGATCGCCCATGAGGCGCCGAGGCTGGCGTGGCGCTGGATGGTGGCAGGCGCGAGGATGTTGAGGAAGGTTTCATTACTTGGGATCGGCTGTTGGTTGATGCTAAATCCGCCGCGCAGGGTTAGCTGTGGGCTGGCCTGCCAGACCGCACCGAGTTTATAGACATTGATATCGCGCCAGCCAAAGCCGGGGCCAGTTTTGCTACCCAGCGGCTTACCTTGCAGCAGGGCGCTGAACGAATTACCCACCGCCGCTACATCGCTATACTGGATGCGCTGCCAGTCAAAGCCCAGCGTGAGGCTGTCGAGCGGTTTGACCGCCACCCCCAGCGCGTAGGTGGCCGGAATATCAAAACGCCCTTCATCGGCAAACAGCCCGGCATAGTCATCAAACTTGCTCATGCGCGTCTTGCTCTGGTAGCTGGCACCGACCGAGATCCGGTCGTTGATCTTGCCCAGCCAGCCCAGATGCAGCCCCGCGCCGTAGCTGGTATCGTTGCCATTGTCGCTGACATGGCTCGGGTCTTGGGAAAATGCACTGAACGCGCCGATGCCGTTGGCCTTAAAGCGTTGGTAAGCGAGATTCACCGCCAGACCCACGCTGTTATGCTCATTGAGTTTTAGTGCTACGGTCGGGGCGATAAACAGTTGTTCGAGATTAACCCCCGCCTCGCCGGTTGCGCCAAAGCGGGCATAAGGGTTGTTTTTATAGTTGGTATTCATGCCACCGTTGCCATAGGCCGCGATGCCCAGCGTCACCCCGGTGTCGGCCGCCAGCGCATGGCTATAGCCGATACTGGGGATAAAAAAAGTCTTGCTGCCATCGCCCGAGTAGCGGCCATTCGGTCCAAAGGCATTGCCGTTGATTTCGGCGTCGCGTTTGGGTGCAAAGACATCTACGCCGAGGTTCAGTTGACTACCGACTTCCGTTAGTCCCGCCGGGTTGACCGCGATGGTCAGTGCATCCTGAGGCAGCGCCACCCCCACGCCTGCGACCGCATCGTTTTTGATGCCATAGCCGCTGGCAAAATAGCCACTGGTGGCATGCGCCGCTTGGGCGCTGACCAAGAATACCAATGCAATACTGATACTCAGGTGGGATTTGCTGGCGACGAGTTGCATAGGGCTGACCTCATAGGTGTTACAGTTCAATGACGGCAGTGTAGGGCGCGCTGCATTGTTTAAAAACCAATCATTTTTTATAAATTCAGCGTTAATTTGGCTAAGAGCGCGTATGAGTGGTTGCGTTGACGCGCAGATGCACATAGCATCAAGTGTGAGCTGGGTGGTGCACGTTAGACGCGAAACGACATAAAAATAGCAACGTATAGAACGTATAGACTGGAGCGTGGAGTATGGGTGAGCGTATCGCCGTGATAGGCGCGGGTCCGATGGGGCTGGCGATCGCCTATCAACTCGCCAAAGACGGCCACACCCCTGTATTGTTCGAGGCCGACAGTCGTGTAGGCGGCATGAGCGCTGCGTTTGACTTTAGCGGACTGTCCATCGAGCGTTATTATCATTTTTACTGTATCAGTGATTTGGCCTTTCTGCAGATGCTCGACGAAGTCGGCCTGACCAAACAGATCCACTGGGTTCCGACCAAGATGGGTTATTGGTTTCAGCACCGTCTGCAGGCTTGGGGCAACCTGCTCGAGCTGCTGTACTTCGACGGCATCGGCCTGATCAGCAAGATTCGCTTTGGCCTGCATGCCTATCTCACCACCCTACGCAGCAACTGGCGGCCACTGGATCGCATCAATGGTGTAGAGTGGCTCAAACGCTGGGTCGGACAGCGTGCCTACGACGTCCTGTGGCGGCGCGTGCTGGAAAACAAATTTCAAGACGATGTGCATAATCTCTCGGCCGCGTGGCTGTGGGGGCGTATCCACCGGGTCGGCACCTCGCGCTACAGCATCATGAAAGAAAAACTCGGCTATCTGGAAGGTGGCACCAATGCCTTGCTGCGCGCCATGACCGCCCGCATCACCGCAGGTGGGGGCATCATCTGTCTCAATACACCGATCAGCAAAGTCGTGATCGAAAACGGCGCAGTCAAAGGCGTCGAGAGCCTCGGCATCTTCGAGCCATTTAGCAAAGTCATCAGCACCCTGCCGATGCCCATCGTGCCAGACCTGATCCCCGATCTGCCCGAGGCGCTGCGCGCACGCTACAAGGCAATCCGCAACATCGCCGTGGTCTGCGTCATCGTCAAACTCAAGCGCGCGCTGACCAGCAAATATTGGGTCATGGTCAACGACCCTGATATGGATATCGGCGGTCTGTTTGAGTACAGCAACCTGCGACCGCTCGACGACCAGCACGTGGTCTATGTGCCGTTTTATATGCCCAATGACCATGTCAAATACCAAGACAGCGATGCCGCGTTTGTCGAAAAAAGCCGCCGCTATCTCAAACGCATTTGCCCCGCGCTACAGGACGCCGACTTCCTCGATATCCGGGTCAGCCGCTACCCGCACGCCCAGCCCATCTGTCCGCCAAACTACATCGACACCCTGCCCGAGGTACAGACCTCGGTTCATGGTCTGTGGGTCGCCGACACCTCACACTACTATCCTGCCGACCGCAACATCTCCGAGAGCATCGACTTCGGCCGCACCCTGGCACGCACCGTCGCCAACTCCTGAGTCCTAAGACGTCCTCATCCACGATTAAAGTCCGTATAGACCCACAGGAGAGATCCTGTGTGCCTTGTTGCGTCTAGGCTGTGGGTTTCATGCGTACTGCAGGGTAGTGTAGGCAAATGATAAACGGCAGTGCCAAATCTACGACATCTGATTGAACATCCGTGCATAAAGTTTTACTTTCAAACGATAGATAAATCCTCGTCTCGCACCAATGCTGTGCAACCCTCGCACACCCGCAGCAGCATCGCCACTGCAAACAAAAACCGTACCCAAAACGAAAACTACCCATTTTCTCTCTGCGCCACCCCCACGCTACATGCTGCATTCCCTATGGACGATTCAATATCAATCAAGGACAGACATCATGGCCACCATCACGGGTAATAACTACAGCAACAACACCATCACCAGTACCGTGACGGTCAATGCCGGCGGCGACGTCTCAGTCGCAGGCGGTGCCTATACCATCATTGCTGGTGTCGGCAACAGCGTCAGCCTCAGTGACTCCAGTGCCGGTGTCTACACCGTCACGGCCAGCGGTGTCGCAGGCGGTGCGATCACGCCTTTCGGCAAACCGACCGGTATTTTTCTCGCCACGCTGACCGCCGCCAATATCACCGGCGATGGCAACAATGCCACCCTGAGCAGCGGTGCGATCCTCAGCATGATCGGCGGCGGCAATACCATCAACGCCGGTATCGCCGATGAGCTGGTAAATGTTGACGAAGTCGGCCTCTGCTACCTCAGCAGCGGCCTACCGTGGGAAGGCACCGACGAAAGCTGGCTATATTTCACCAATGATGGCCGTATCTTTGTCAGTCAGGCCAACAGTAACCTGATCAGCATCAGCAACACCCACGGACTGGCCGATATCCTCAAGATCAGTGGCACCCAAGCCGGGGGCAACATCACTCTGGCCAACAACTGCCAAGCCAGCCTCACGGGCGGGGCAAACCAGATCACCCTCGGTACAGGCGATGTGCTCAGCGTCATCGGCGGGCACAACACCATCTCCGGTGGCAGCGGCAATAGCGTGACCGTGACCGGCTATGAAAACACCATCGCGCTGTCCAACAGCACCGCGATCACCATCAACAGTGCCACGACATGGAACAAGAAAAACGTCGTGATCGGCGCCAACAACATTATCACCGACAACTGCGCCAGCGCCGCAGGCCTCGACATCACCGGCAACAGCAATACCGTCACCGCCACTCAAATCGGTGCTGTGTTGCATGTAACGGGCAATAACACCATCGCCACCTTAAGCGCGGCCAACAGCCAGATTTTTATCAGCGGCACCGCAGGGCAGGTCACCAGTACCAACAACACCATCACCATGACCTCTAGCGGCACGCTAAAAGTCATTGGCAATGGCAATATCATCAATGGCGTCGCAGGCAGCAGCATCACCAATAACCTCAGCAATGGCACTTCCAAGACCTATATCTGGGATGCCAATGCCGTCGAAACCATCACCAGCTATAGCGGCACCAATGCCACCGGCAGCGTGACCAATGTACAAGTGGTGCAAAACCTCGAGGACTACGCCACCTTTACCGGCTCCAATGCCATCAT
>JASLJP010000354.1 GCA_030152425.1 Aquirhabdus sp. | reverse complement strand
ATGATGGCCAAAACGTTGGAAGAAGACATTGAGGACTAGTTGCCGATTTTTCTCGCTCACAGTATTGCTCTCTTAAAAAAGTTGCTCTCTACACAACCGCTGTACTGAATAGGGAGACCGGGCACAGCGCCCGGTCTGGATGGGGGCTGACTTAGCCGGTATACGCTGCGGATTTTTCCAGCAGGCCGGTACGTTTCCATTGCAGTTCCAGTGCGCCTGGGGTATAGACCTTGGCACCGCCAACTTGTTCGGCGATGGCTTGGAAACGCGCGCCTTCTTCGACAAACAGGATCAGCTCGGAGGTCTTGAGGATGCCTTTGCCCCAGAAATTAACGCCGCCGTTGGACTCCAACAATGCAGGTACGGGAGCCAACTCTGGATGAGTGTCCAGACGCTCTGCGATCACATCGCGAATGCTGCGGGTACGATCGAGATGATTTGGGATTTCACGCGCCAGCAGATGACGCGCAGCGGCCACGTAAAGGATTGGGAAGCTTTTGTGTGCCAGTGACCATGCCGACAGCCATGCCGTGTGGACATGGATGGCGGTATCGGCATTCAAACGGGTTTCTTGCAGAATGGAGTTTTCTGCTTCTTTGAAGCTGGTGATGGTGACTTTCGGGCTTTGGTCGCGTGCCAGACCACCGGGGAAACGGATATGCAGCAGATGGTCGGTTTCGGCCACACGATGGGTGATGTGGAACGTCAGGCTGGCTGACAATGTGCCATTCACACGCAGGGTTTCGAAGGCATGGATCGCGTCGGATTTGGCTTGTTCGGTATAGGCCAGCAGTTCGGCTTGGGTCAGTTCGGTTTGCGGCGCTTGAGTAAATGCAGCAGTCATGATGGGTATCCTTAGGCGTTAAATAGAAATGAAATAGGGTGAAACGCAGGGCTGACGGCAGCTAGGGCAGCCAGCCCAACGGACAGATATAGGCTCAGGCAGCGTTGCTCTTGGCTTGCGCTTGTTCGGCAGCAAACAGTTTTTCGGCTTCGGCCAGTGGCGCGGTGTCAATCCAGTCACGCACGTCGAAGTCTTGTTTCAGGTAGCCCCAGTCACGCAGGAAGTTCTTTTGTGTTTGCAGACCTTCGACGTATTCCGGGGTGAGTTTCGGGGTGAAGGACAGGTGCACATTGGCACCGTGCGAACCGACGACTTCTTCTTCGGTGCCGCCACCATCTTCCGGTGCCAGCAAGGACAGGACTTCTGCTGGGTTTTCCGCTGCCCATGCCGCGGTGCGCAGCAGGACGGTCAGATAACGGACGACCACGTCTGGGTGCTTGCTTAAGAACTCACGGTCTACGGTGACCGGACGCGGAGTACCATTGTTGACGCGCAGCAGTGGGTCTTGCAGGGTATTGATATTGACCACTTCATGAAAACGCGGGTCGCGCGCGGTACGTACACCACGGGCAAAACGGATAAACACCGCGTCCACGGTGCCGTTTTCCAGCGCTTCGAGCGTTACGTCGCGGCGTGCAGCATCACCCGGAATACGGCGTGGACCGTCTTGCAGGTCATAGCTCGGTGCGTCGATATCGACCAGTGTCGCGTCGGCAACGGTCAGACCAGCCAGACCCAGCGCAGTTTGGAAACCATGTTGAGCAGCGCCGCGTTGAAAGTCGATGACCGCATTTTTGTGCAGCGGGATACCGAGACGCTTACCTTTCAGATCTGCGACGGTTTTGATGCCGCTGTCCGCACGGGTCAGTACGCCTTGGTATTCGTCGAGCCAAGTGATGCCGACGACGACGGTGTCCTGACCGCTGCCCTTGGCCCAGATTGGCGGAATGTTGCCACCTTCGCGGAACATCCCCGTTTGCTTGTGGTGATAGTGCGAGTTGCGTACTTCGAGACTCTCGGAGTCGCGCAGGGAGTGCAGCTCAGTACCCGGTTGGGCAAACTCAGCTTGCAGCCAGTTTTTGCGGATGGCCAGTGCAGACGCAGTGGCAGCGCCACAACGGGTGTAATACAGTTTTACAGGTTCATTTTGAGCGGTATTCGTAGACATGACACAATCCTCTTGAGGTCACAACGAGTGGTGACGCTGAAAGAGCAAGGGTCGTGCCAGCCAAAAATCAGGCGTTTTGAGCGCTTATTTTTTAGACCACACCTAACAACAAGACATTGTTTTTATTATTTATAATTATCTAGAACTCACAAAAACATCCACTTTTCGCCCAGCCGTGTAGTGCTAATGAAACAGCAGTTCAGGGGAGAATCAAACAGTTGGGCTGTGCAAAATTCAACAGCAATCCCCCGCCCCAATCGAGCCGCACTGATCGAAATTAAACACCTGCTGGCATTTACACAGCTGCAACAGCGGATGCCTCAAACACAACAAAGGCATGTGGATATTTCATCACTGACCACCTGTTTTATGCCTGATATCGCGCCTTAGCGCCTCAAGCGTTTACCAATCAATACCTTGTCTTTATTCATCATTTTAGCGCATTCCCGATCATGAAAATTGACTTGGCATAACTCCTGCTCCCTTTGCTCACTCGCCACATGCTGGCGTTACATTATCAATTATTCATTTGGGTGAGTTTTTATGAACAACTGCAAGAAGCCGTTGGCTGTGGCAATCGCGCGTGCACTGGGCACGTTGAATGGGGCTGGATTGTTACTGCTGGCGTCGCATACGGCGTTTGCCGCCGACACGACCGCAACGACTCAGACGACAAATCCCGCAACTGCAACGCTGACCACCAGCAGTAGCGTGACCACTGATGATCAAACCAATAAAACACAAAAAGCATCTGCTGATGCCGCACCCGCCGAGCTAGATCAGGTCGTGGTCACCGCACAGCGCCGCGAAGAAAAAATTCAAAACGTGGCCTCGACCGTGACCGCGATCAGTGGCGCGACCATCACCGCCAGTGGCGCAGGCAGCTCGGCCGCGAATGTGCTGACCCGCTTTGTGCCGAGCGCCTCGGCAGCCTCCCCGACTCCGACCCGTCCACGCTGGTGGATCCGCGGTGTGGGCACCGGTGCACAGGGCTACGATGTGCAAAGCCCGGTCGGTATCTATTTTGATGATGTGTACTTCAGTAACGCCAATGCTACCGGTCAGCCGATCTACGACTTAAGCCGTGTAGAAGTTGTCGAAGGTCCACAGGGCACACTCTGGGGCAAAAA
>JASLJP010000291.1 GCA_030152425.1 Aquirhabdus sp. | reverse complement strand
AGCACCAGTTGGCGTGGAACTATGCCTTTATCGCCGGGTCTGGCATCGCGTCAGTCACTCAAGGCTGGATGCTGGGGCGCTATGTCACGGGCTTTGCCGACGGCATTCAATACGACCTGTTTGCCGCCGCCATCGCGCTGGCCGTGCCTGCCACCTACACCCTGCTCGGTGCCTGCTGGCTGCTGATCAAGACCGAAGGCGAGCTTCAGGTCAAAGCCACACGCTGGGCCAAGATCGCGTGGATGCCGGTCGTAGCAGGTATGGTATTGATTTCATTGGCGACGCCGTATATCAGTCCGGTGGTCTATGACCGCTGGTTTACCCTGCCGCAGTTTATCGGCCTGTTGCCGATCCCGCTGGCCACCGCCACGGCGTTGATCGCGCTGCGCTGGACGCTGAATATGCCCATCATCCGTGGCAGTCTGTGCTGGCTGCCCTTTACCCTGCTCATCGGCGCGCTGCTGATGGGCGCGCTGGGTCTGGCCTATAGCCTCTATCCGTACGCCGTGATCGGCCAGATGACCGTCTGGCAGGCGGCGAGCAGTACCGAGGCGCTCAATGTGCTGTTGGTCGGCGCATGCGTGGCGATACCGGCGATCTTTGTTTACACCATCTTTGCCTTCTGGGTGTTTCGCGGCAAGGTGCGTGAGCTGACCTACGGCTAAAGCAGCACCCGCCCATCCCGACGAAAAAAAGCCTCCCTTGTGACTGCAAGGGAGGCTTTCTTTTTTTGCTTTAAACGCTGGGAGGCGTACACACAAACTGACTATGGTAAATACCAAAACTGAAATAGAACCCTACTCAAACGCTACAGTACTCAGGACACGATGGGTAGAGACTAGATCTAAGCGCAAGACACCCTCAGGATGGTGCCACGCCAAACAACCAGACCAAAAATGGGGTCAAGAACGCCAGAAAAATCATGACCGACACAAAAAAGCTGCGGTCACAGAGGTCTTCATGAACCGGCTTATCGATTCCTTTCGTTGCCGTACTCAAACCTGACTCTTCCGATTGCATATTGTTGTTCTACATGTCTAATCCTTGATAGAAGCATCGTATACCGAAACTGTACAAAAATCCGCCGCTTTGTAGCACTGCGCTGCGTACGCTAAAACGTGCATAGACCTGACGCATTAGCGGACGCAATTCACACAATGATGGGGTCATTCCGCAGCGATTGCGGCTCGTCTCCACGTATACAGACTAAATATTTGACCGACGCGTCTGCTTTTTTAAACCGTTTCATTGGCTATAGGCGAAAATTTTCAAATAAATGAAGATCTAATATCTTCTGCTATGGGTTTCATCGCCACAGCCGCCTAAAATAGGTCGCTTGACACCTACGCAGAAAAACGTACGATACGCACCCATTAGGCCACACGCAGTACCACGCGTTATTTGCCCCTGTCATTACCCCCAGATCCCCCCGTTTTTACTGAGGTCGCGCCATGTTTAGTATGCTGATGCACTGGATGACAAAGAATCACATCCTTCCTAAAATTTCCGATACCGAGCGCCAAGCCCTAGAAGCCGGTGATGTCTGGGTCGACGGCGGTTTTTTTGCCGGTAAGCCCAATTTCCAAGAGATCCTCGCCCAGCCTTATTCCGGCTTAAGCGCTGAAGAACAAGCGTTCATGGACGGCCCATGCGAAGAGCTGCTGGCCATGGTTGACCAGTACGAAGTGCTGCGCACCGGCTATGTGCCGGATAACGTCATGCAGTTCATCAAAGACCAAGGCTTTATGAGCCTGTTGATTCCAAAAGCGTACGGCGGCAAAGAGTTCTCCCCGCTCGGCATTTCGACCATCATGGCCAAACTGAACAGCCACTCGTTCACCGTCGCCACCTATGTGGTCATCCCTAACTCGCTGGGTGCAGGTGAACTGATCAAGCACTACGGAACGCAAGAACAAAAAGACCACTACCTGCCCCGTCTGGCCTCGGGCGAATATGTGCCGTGTTTCGGCCTGACTGAGCCAACCGCAGGCTCCGACGCCGCCAGCATCAAAGCCGAAGGCGAAGTGTTCCGCGATACCGATGGCGAGCTGAAGCTGAAACTGAACTTCCGCAAACGCTACATCACCCTCGCACCGCGTGCCAATCTGGTGACGCTGGCCTGCAAAATCAAAGACGACGACAACCTGCTGGGTCAAGGCACTGAGATCGGCATCACCACCGTGCTGATCCATGCCGGTACACCGGGCTTCACCTCCGGCGACCACCATGACCCAATCGGCGAGCCATTTGATAACGGCCCACTGGTCGGTGTCGACTGCGTCGTGCCGGTCGCCAACATCATCGGCGGCTCCGGCAATGCCGGTCGTGGCTGGCTGATGCTCATGGAACAACTGGCCGGTGGTCGCGGCGTGAGTCTGCCTGCGGGCGCCATCGCCGGAGCCAAAGTGTCGACCGCCACCGTCGGCGCGTACTCGATGGTGCGTCAGCAGTTCGGTATTCCAATCGGCCGTATGGAAGGCGTAGAAGAAAAAGTCGGGAAGATCGCCTCGCTCACCTACCTGCTCGAAGCCGGTCGCGTCTACACCTGCTCGGCACTGAACGCGGGTATCCAGCCACCGGTGCTGTCTGCGATCCTGAAAACCTACACCACCGAAACCTCGCAAGAAATCGCCAAAGACGCGATGGACATCTGCGCCGGTGCCGGTGTGATGAAAGGCCCGAACAACATTCTGGCCAAAGGCTACACCTCAGCGCCAGTCGCCATCACCGTCGAAGGCGCCAACATCCTGTCGCGTACCCTGATCATCTTTGGTCAAGGTGCAACACGCTGCCATCCCTACGCGCTGAAAGTCGTGGACGGTGTCGAGAAAGACGACGTGGCGATGTTCCGCACCAACTTGGTCCTGTGGATGCTGCAGTTTGTCATCGGCTTCTTCCGCACCATCATCCATGGCGCGACCCGTGGTCTGTTCGTCAGCACCCCTGACGTCGACCCAGCGACCAAGACCTACTACCGCCGTATCGGCTGGGCAGGCGCACGCTTTGGTTTCCTGACCAACATGGCCATGTTTGCCATCGGCGGTAACTTGAAAGCACGCGGTAAACTGACCGGTCGCTATGCCGATGCCCTCGCGTGGATGATGCTCGGCACCTCTGCCCTGCGCCGTTTTGAAGCCGAAGGCCGCCGCGCAGAAGATCTGCCGCTGATCCACTACGCGCTGACCCACGCATTGGTCGAAACCCAACGCGCCTTTGAAGGCATCTACGCAAACTTTGACGGTTTCATCGGCCGTGTGCTGCGTGTGTTCGCCACCCTGACCCTGCGCATCAACCCGCTGGCCACTGCACCGACCGACAAAATGAGCCACGAGGCCGCGCTGACCATCCAGTCCTACGGCCAGCAATACGACCGCCTGACCGATGGCATCTACAAGCCTAGCGAAGACAAACCGGGTCTGGGTCGTCTGATGCATGCTTTCCGCCTGCTGACCGAGATCACCCCGATCCTGCGCAAGATCGGCAAAGCGCAAAAAGCCCGTGAACTGCCACGTGGTGCCGCTGAAGACCTCGTCGATGTCGCACTGAGTAAAGGCGTGATCACCGAAGCTGAAGCCGCTCAAGTCAAAGCCGCACTGGCTGCCCGCTTGCTGGCCATCGAAGTCGACGTGTTCACATCTGAGCAGTTCTACAACAAGAGCAAGGGCAAAGAAGGCATCTACGTCGGCAAACCGCCAGCCGTCGCTGCAGCCCCTGCCGCAGCCGCGCCTGCCGCAGTCGTTGCCCCTGCGGCATCGGATGCTGAACAAGCCTAAGCCTCAGCAATGCAACAAAAAGCCTCGCCGGGTTGATTCCGGCGAGGCTTTTTTAATGGCGCTTATGTCGATTAGGCTGCGGTGTCGAACTGAGGATGCGGCGCACGCACGCCCTATACCTGACAACTACGACAGGTACAATTAGTAAATCTTTGAATTACAGTACAAATCCACATCGGACGGACCCCTGTAATGAAACCCATACTCAACGACCCTAGAGCCAACGCCATCCACGCTTTGAAAAACAGTGTTTCAGCAGAGCTGTGGCAATCCAACAGCCAATTTGTGGCCAGCCTGAAAGCCAAAATCAAGCAGCACGCGCTGGGCAACAACCCGATACTTGCTGCGCTTAACCAAGGCGCTTTCGACTTAGCTAAGATCAAGGCGATCCATCTCGAATATCGGCATGCGATAGTGCAGCTCTTCACCGATGCTCTGCTGATGGCTCAGTTTCAATCGCGGCAGTTAGAGCCACGACTCAGCCCCGGCACCAAAATGCTGCCGCGCTTCTTGTTTACCCTGAATGTGCTCGATGAGTTTGGATTCCAGCCCGGTCTTGATGCAGACGACTATTACAAGGGCAACCCCGCCTATGCCCACTATCCGCTGTTTGAAAAAGTCTTGGATGATCTGGACATCTCGGAGCAGGATCGCAAAAATCATACGCCCAGCCCCCTTGCCCACAGCGTACGATCCTTCCTCGAAGACTCCTTTACCCGCTATGTCAGCGTCGTGGCGCTGCTGGCGATTGCCGAAGAACAAGTCATTCTCTATAGCCCACCACTGCGCGAAGCCACCAAAGCCGTCGGCGTCAACGTCGATCGCGGCTACTATCAGGTCCATGGCGTGACCACCGACGGCGGCTGCGAGGGTGCGGATGATGAGCATGAAGACGACCTCTGGTATGCCCTGATCCAAGCCGCGACCCCAGAAGACTATGACCACATCAGCTATATTTGCTTGGAATACTGCAACCTGTGGGATAGCTTCTGGACGGCTCAACACCATGGCGCGCATGGTCATCAGGCCAGCCCCGCCCAGACTGAGGCTCAGCCTGCCTAAAGCGCCTTAATACGCGATCATGGCGTGGATCGTATGGGTAATCATGCGATCCATGCTGGGTGTTCACCTTTGGTCGATGCTTATGCTTTTAAAAACAACGTCAC
>JASLJP010000227.1 GCA_030152425.1 Aquirhabdus sp. | reverse complement strand
GATTTGTCCAAACGTCTGGGCGTGACGGTCGCCACCCCCGTCGAAGTCGTGATCTGGACAACCACCCCGTGGACCCTGCCCGCGAACCAAGCCGTCGCGCTGAACGCCGACCTCGACTATCAACTGGTGGAAGTCCAGTCTGAGGCCAGTACCATCGCCCTGATTCTGGCTGCCAAGCTGGCCGCTGAAGCCACTGAGCGCTACGGCCTCAACGCGCCGAAAGTCCTCGCGACCTTTAAAGGCGCGCTGCTGGAAAATCTGGTACTGCAGCATCCGCTGATCACCGAGCGTCAAGTGCCGGTGATCTTGGGTGAGCACGTCATGGACAGCAGTGGTACGGGTGCCGTCCATACCGCCCCTGGCCACGGGGTAGACGACTATAAAGTCGGCCTACAGTACAACCTTAAAGTAGAAAATCCGGTGAGCGGCAGCGGTGTCTACCTGCCCGAAGCGGCGGTCTATGCCGGTGAGCATATCTACAAAGCCAACCCGCAGATCATCCAACAGCTCAAATCGGATCGTAAACTGTGGGCGCATATCGCCATTACTCACAGCTATCCGCATTGCTGGCGTCACAAAACGCCGATCATCTTCCGTGCCACGCCGCAGTGGTTTATCAGCATGGAAAAAGAGGGTCTGCGTACTGAAGCCATGTCCGCCATCCAGCAAGTCGAGTGGATTCCGGACTGGGGGCAAAACCGTATCGAAGCGATGATCGACGGTCGTCCCGACTGGTGCATCTCGCGTCAGCGCACCTGGGGTGTGCCGATCCCGTTCTTTATCCATAAAGACACCGGCGCACTGCATCCCGATACGCAAAACCTGATCGAAAAAGTCGCCAACTTGATCGACCAAGGCGGGGTAGACGCATGGTTCAATGCCTCGGCAGCCGACCTGATCGGTGAGGATGCCGCGCACTACAACAAAGCCACCGACACCCTCGACGTCTGGTTTGACTCAGGGGTGACCCACTACTGCGTGCTTAAACAGCGTCCAGAGTTGTCGTTTCCAGCCGATTTGTACCTCGAAGGCTCCGACCAGCATCGCGGCTGGTTCCAGACCTCGCTGCTCACGGGTCTGGCGATCGACAACACCGCACCGTTTAAAAAAGTGCTGACCCATGGCTTCGTGGTGGACGTGAATGGCCGCAAGATGTCCAAATCACTGGGCAACATCATCGCCCCACAAGACGTGATCAAAGACCTCGGCGCTGATGGTGTGCGTTTCTGGATCGCCTCCAGCGACTACCGCTACGAAATGACCGCCGGCAAAGAGATCTTTAACCGCACCACCGATGGTTATCGCCGTATCCGCAACACCTTGCGTTTCGTACTGGCCAATCTGAATGGCTTTAATCCCGCCACCGACCTCGTGCCGGTCAGCGACATGATCGCACTGGATCAATTCATCTTGAAGCGCGCTGCTGCTGTACAGCAGACGATCCGCGCCGCCTATGACGAGATGAGCTTTCATAGCGTGGTCAGTCAGTTGGTTGCGTTCTGCACCAGCGATCTCGGCGGTTTTTACCTCGACATCATCAAAGACCGTCAGTACACCACCAAGGCCGACTCGCTGGCACGCCGTTCGGCACAGACCGCGCTTTATCATCTGGTGCAGGCGTTCGTGCGTTGGATGAGCCCGATCCTGACCTTCACCGCGCAAGAAGTCTGGCGCGAGATTCCGCAAGATTCGAGCAAGCCAGCCGACAAATACGTCTTTACCACCGAGTGGTATGACATTCCGGTCTCTACCAATGAAAAGATCAGCGATGACGAATGGCAAACGATCTGGAACGTGAAATCGGCGGTGAACAAACTGATCGAAAATGCACGTAACGACAAAACTGTCGGTGCCAATCTGTCAGCTAAAGTCACGCTGTGGGCATCGCCTGACATTCAGGCCTTGCTGGCCAAACTTGACGACGAACTGCGCTTTGTCTTGATCGTCAGTGATGTCGCGCTGAATGCCGCAGACAGCACACAGGGCGAAGCAACCGAGCTGGAGGGCTTGCGCGCGCAGGTCACTGCCGCCGCAGGGATCAAGTGTGTACGCTGCTGGCATGTGCGTGCCGATGTCGGGCTGACCCCTGCACATACCGAACTCTGCGCACGCTGCGTGGTCAACGTCGATGGTTCAGGAGAGGTGCGTCACTATGCCTAATGCATTGCAAGCTTTTATCAAACCGATGCGCCGTACCAATCTGGCATGGCTGTGTCTGAGCATCCTGACGATCCTCATCGACCAATGGACCAAGAGCATCGCCTCCGCCCATCTGGTGTTGGGTGAGGCGCTGCCGGTCTGCCCAAATCTGGACTGGACGCTGCTACATAACCACGGCGCAGCGTTTAGTTTCTTGTCCGATGCCGGTGGCTGGCAGCGTTATCTGTTTACCGGTCTGGCCTTCGTCGTCTCGGCGATCTTTATCGCGTGGCTGCTGCGCTTGCCTAAGCGCTCACGCATCTTGGCAGCAGGCATCGCCCTGGTCTTGGGCGGCGCGATCGGCAATCTGATCGACCGCGTGTCGCTCGGTTACGTGGTCGACTTTATTAGCGTGCATAGCGGTGGCAAATATTTCCCCGCATTTAACATCGCCGACAGCGCGATCACGCTGGGTACGGTATTTTTGATTATCGACATGTTGTTTTTGGACAAAAAGCGCCAGCAACGTCAACTGGAAGCAGCCGCAGCGCAGGAGTCTACCCATGAGCCAAAGTAATCTCACTACCTTTAGCAACCCCAACGAAGACACCCGCATCGCGCACGGCTCCCAAGTCGCCTTGCATTTTTCGGTGGCATTGGAAAACGGCGTCGAGATCGACAATACCCGCAGCTATCCAGAGCCCGTCAGCCTCGTCATCGGCGATGGCAATCTGCTGGAGGGCTTCGAGAAAGCCTTGCTTGGCCTGCGCGCTGGCGACCGCCGCACCGTCCATCTGCCGCCCGAAGACGCCTTCGGCCCATGGAATCCGGACAACGTCCAATACTTCGACACCGTACAATTCGTCAAATCCGGTGATGTGCCTGTCGTTGGCACCATGATGGAGTTTCAGGACAAAGGCGGCGGCACCTTAGCCGGTGTGGTCAAAGCCGTGACTGACGATAAAGTCGAAGTCGACTTTAACCATCCGCTGGCCGGGCGTAATGTCGTGTTTGAAGTCGAAATCGCCAAGGTCACACCAGCCGGGGTGAGCGGCGTGCGTCTCGCCTAAGTCCGAGCGCCTTTCATGAGCCTCGTGATCACCGCCAGCACCAGCTCGATCTATACCGAGCTACGGTTCTGGCTGTTGATCATTTTTTCGATCATCCTACCCTTTGCCATCTACGGCATCCTCATGCTCAAACGCGCCATCTCGCGCGTGACCGTCTTGTTCTTTGGCTTTCTGCTCGTCGTCATTGCCGGCATCGATATCTATTTACTGCATAGCCTGTCGGCCTCGATTTCAAGTTCGGCGACTGCAGACAAAGCCTTCCTGATCTCCGAAATCTCACTTGCACTCTACCTGTTACCCGCCCTGTTTGCCGGTATCGGCATCAATGTCGTCTCGCATATCTTGGTCAGTCATTTGGTGGAGGCGGAGGAAAGGTTTAAGCAGGAAGAAGCACTGAAAGAACAACACGAGCAAAGCAATCATTAAGCATCCTTTCGGCAGGATACGAGACACCCTCTCGGCATAGGCTAGAACCCCACCCACAAAAAAAGCCCCCTCTTTGACAGCAATCAAATAGGGGGCTTTTTTTGTGGGTGGGGTTCTAGCCTATGA
>JASLJP010000164.1 GCA_030152425.1 Aquirhabdus sp. | reverse complement strand
TAGGCGTCATTGACCTGTTTAAAGCCATCTAAATCCATAAACATCAAAGCAAAGCCATAGCCCTCACGATGCGCCTCATCCAAGGTATGGGTCAGCCGGTCTTCAAACAGGGCGCGGTTGGGCAGGGTGGTGAGGCTGTCGTGCAGCGACAAATACGACAGCGAGCGGGATTGCAGGAAATTTAAGCGGGCTTGGCGCTCAAGCATAAAGGCGATGACCATGCCTAAAGCGCTGGCGGTGGTATAGGTGCCGTTAAACAGTGACCAGTGCACCTGATGGCCGAGCGCATAGGTGATGCCGACGCCAACCGCGCCGCCGACCCAGCCAGCAAACAGCGCCAGCGGCACGCGTAAGCCGACAAAACAATAGATCAGGAACATCGAGTAACAGACGCAGACATACGACAAAAACAGCCCGTCACCCGTCGGTCCGCTGTTGCTCATGATGATCAAAAACGCGGCAATCGCGCCACTGCCCAGCGGCATATGCCAATCAAACCAGCGATCCAAGCGGCGCATGGCGAGGATGATGCGGCGGATGACCAAGACCGCCACGCACAAGCCCAAGAGCAGCAGCCACGTGTGGCGACTGCGCTCGGGGACGGACGGGTATATGGCGAAGCCAAAGATGGTAAACATGCTCGCCGT
Source organism: Aquirhabdus sp. (assembly GCA_030152425.1). Lineage (GTDB taxonomy): Bacteria > Pseudomonadota > Gammaproteobacteria > Pseudomonadales > Moraxellaceae > Aquirhabdus. The sequence goes on along the minus strand of JASLJP010000164.1, from coordinate 1,860 downwards.
GATATAGGCATGAATGCGGTAGGCATGGATCGCGGCTGCGCGCGCATGCTGCCGATAGTCTTTTTCCAGAGACGTGGGGAAATGCAGCACCCACCATTTGGTGTTTAAGGCTAGCTGTAGCTCTTCTTGACTACTCTCCTGTACGGAGACCATGGCGCTCGCTCCCGACCGCTAAATTTTATTATTCCATGCTGCAAGATTACTCCTAAAAACAACAGTGAGCAAAGATTGCTGACGCAAGGTGAGGGCGGGGTTAGACAAAGGCCAGTGCGCCGAGCAGGCACAGTGCCGTGCCGACGATGCGGTTGATCACGGCCATATGGTCGAGCAGCAGACTGCGGATACGCGGGATGTGGATCATGAGCGGAAACAGGCTCCACAGCACGGCGTTGATGATCAGGATCTCGGCGGCAAACAGCAGCTTGATCGCGGTGGGGGTAGTGAGGCCGATGAGCTGGCTAAACACGCTGGCGATGAGGATCGGGGCTTTGGGATTGAGCAGGTTGCACAGCAGTCCTTGCCGAAAACTGACCAGCAGGCTGGGCTGAGGTTTACTGGGGTCGATCTGGGTATCGGCAGCACTGCGCAGGATGCGAATGCCGAGGTAGATCAGGTACAGCGCGCCGAGGATTTTGACCGTCTGAAAGACAAGCGGGTTTTGCGTCAAGATCAGCTCAAAGCCAAACACCACCAGCCCGATATACACCGCCAGTCCCAGCGTGATGCCCGCTGCGGTGGCGAGCGCATGCGGGTAGTCGTCATTGACCGTGGCCTTCAGCATCAGCATAAAGTCGGGGCCGGGGGTCAGCAGCAGCGCGCTCCACAGGAAGAGCAGGGTCAGGGCGGTTTGCAGGAGGGTCAAGGCGTGTAACGCCCAAACTCAATCGGATCATGGGCGCAGAAGATCTCGACGTCGTTGCTGTGGTCGCGCGCGAGTCGGCGTAGTTGGGTGAGGGAGTCGCGGTGCTGGGCGGGTAGGGCTTTGGTGGCTTCGATCATCAGCGTCAGACCGAAGGGGACGTCGGGGGCTTCCGTGATTTCGCTGCGGTGAAAATAGGCGTCGCCGCAGTGCAGCAGCCATTTGCTCTCGGATTTGACTGCGATGCCGACATGGCCTTTGCTATGGCCGAGCAGCGGGATCATGAGGATCTCGGGCAGCGCGGCGATGGGTTGGATGGCGGCGAGGCCAAACCAGTCGATGCTGGCGGTGTGGTGGATTTGCCATTTGGGATGATGGTCAAACTGCGCTTGCTTAAAACGCATGCGGTCGCGCAGGGTGGGGTGGGTGAGCTGATCCAGCTCGGTCTGCAGCACATGCACGGTGGCATCGGGGAAGTCCGCCAGCCCGCCAGCATGGTCGATGTCCAGATGGCTGGGCAGGATATGACGCACCTCACGCGGCTGGAAGCCGAGGGCTTTGACCTGCTCAAAGGCGGTCTCTTCTAGGTTGAGCACGGGGCGTACCAGTGCCACAAACTCGCGCCCCAGCCGGTGGTTGGCCACAGCGGTATCGGCACGCACGATATCGCGGTGGCCGACATCCGTTTGGGACGTGAATTTCAGGCCTTGGCGCGGCCGGAGCTTAAACTGGAAGAAACCGCCTTTGAACAGATCAAAGCCCTCGGTCTTGATCCAAGCGACGTGCACCACATCATCCCCAGCCATCTGGATCTCGACCATGCCGGTGGGCTGGCAGACTTTCCCGCAGCCACCGTGCACGTGCTGCAAACCGAGCTGGATCAGCTCACCCACCCCACCCTGCGCGACCGCATGCGTTTTAAGCAAGCGCAGTTTGACCATCATCCCAAATGGCAAATCCACCACACCGCCAGCATCGACTGGTTTGGCCTCGCCGCCATC
>JASLJP010000119.1 GCA_030152425.1 Aquirhabdus sp. | reverse complement strand
TCCCCCCCATAAAAAAAGCCCCCTGTTTGATTGCTGTCAAACAGAGGGCGTGTTGAAAAATAACAACCAGTGGGTACAGGATCACACCATTACAGCGGGGCATACTCTGCTGCTTTGGCCAAACGCTTAAACACTTTCCCTTTCAAGCCTTTTTCTTCGGCGCGGCTCGCCAGCGAGGCGCGGATATTGGCGATGGTTTCATTCGGCAGCGAGTGGATCGCGATACGTTTGACCACACCGGACATCTGGGTGGTAAAGCTACCGATGTTGTAGTGTTGGTCGAACTCTGCACAGATCGCACGGACTTTAGGGCCCATTTCTTGATAGCGATTGGCAGGCATGTCCGGGAACATATGGTGTTCGATCTGATGGCTGAGGTTGCCTGACAGGAAGTGGAAAATCTTACCACCGGTCAAGTTGCTCGAACCTTTCAACTGACGCAGATACCATTCGGCTTTGGTCTCTTTGTCGAGGTTGTCTTCAAACATTTCGACGTCTTCGGTGAAGTGACCACAGAAGATGATCGAGAAGGTCCAGATGTTGCGGATGATATTGGCGGTGATGTTACCGGCCAGCACGGGCAGGAACATTGGGCCTGCGATCACTGGAAAGAACACATAGTCTTTACCAAACTGACGGGTGGCTTTTTTGGCAAAACTGCCGCCGTGTGACAGCACCGTCTTGAGGCTGACTTTGCCATCCATATAGTCTTCAAAGTGCAGGTTTTGCAGCGCCAGCAGCCATTGAAAACCAACCATTAGCGTGAATGACGCAGGTAAGTTGGCGAGATGACGCGGTTTCCACTCTTGCTCTGGGGTCATACGCAGCATGCCGTAGCCGATGTCATGGTCTTTGCCCAACACATTGGTGTAGGTATGGTGCATAAAGTTATGGGTGTGTTTCCAGTCTTCGCCTGAACACACGGTATCCCAGTCGTAGTTCGCGCCGTTTAGGCTTGGATCGTTCATCCAGTCAAACTGACCGTGCATGACGTTATGGCCCAGCTCCATGTTTTCGACGATCTTCGATACGCCGAGGGTGACGGAGGCGAGGAGCCAGACTGGTGGAATCCAGCCGCCAAACATCAGTGCAGCACGGCTGGCGATCTCGGTGTAGCGTACAAAGTTACGCACGCCGTAAATGTATTTAGCATCTTGCTCACCGACTTTGGCGCGGGTTTCGTCACGCAGGGCGTCGATACGACGGCCAAACTCGGCGATTTCAGCAGGTGATAGCACACGGCTTTTACGGTTAAAACGAACTTCAGGCATTAAGGTGCTCATATTCTTTCTCTCTTTAATTCTCGATAAGGGGGTGCGACTGCTTACAGGTCAATCACAACTGGACTGATGGCGGCATTGACACACAATTTGATTTGCACATTGCTTTGATCGTTGACTTCACCGGTGATCTGGTTGCGCACGCTGCCGGATACTTTGGTGCAGACGCAGGCATTGCAGATGCCCATACGGCAGCCGTAGGTGGGGGTCAGGCCAGCGGCTTCGGCACTGGCTAAGATGTTGCCTTTGGCATCAAATTCGCGCTGGCTGCGGCGAAAGTTTACGGTTTGTGCTGCGGCGTTTTCGTCGATCTTGATCGGCAGGAAGCTCTCTTGCAGCATTTTTTCCGACCAGCCACGTGCTGCCCAGATGTTACGGGTCGCTGCCATCAGGCCGGGTGCGGCGCAGACATAGGTATCACGGTTGGCGGCATCTGGGCACAGACGGTCTAAGGTCTCTTCATCGAAGTAAGCAGGCTTTTCTGCCGAGTCCTTGATGATATGTAGGCTAAAGTGGCTATGCATCGCGGCCAGTATCTCCAGCTCACGGCGGAATGCCGGATCACGGGAGTAGTAGATCAGGGTGACTGGATGGTTGGCGCGTTCCAGTGCAGTTTTGATCATCGGCACGATCGGGGTGATCCCGCTACCGGCAGAGATAAACAGCGCAGGCGCCGCGTCTTTGAGCAAAAATTCGCCAGCGGCGTTGGTGATCTCGATCACGTCACCGACCTTGGCTTGTTTAGCCAGATAACGGGACACGCGGCCTTGCTTCTTCACACCGATGACCAGACGACCCGTACGGGCAAACTCTTCCGGCGTGCTGACCAAGCTATAGGCGCGCTGATGACGGATGCCAGCGATGGCAACGGTCAGCATGATGAACTGGCCGACTTGAAAGTCGCGTTTAAAGCGACGGTTCAAAAAGTGATTGGTCGACAGGGTGATCTTGACCATGTCGTCTTCGATGTACTCGATGTTTTCGACCCGTGCCACGGTGCGGGATACCGTCCACAGGGGATTGACGCGGGCGAGTAAGAAGTCTACAAAATCTTCACGGATCACGTGTGGCTTATAGGTGTTTACGGGTGCGGTGGTTGCATTCATCGTTTCATTCCTCTGCTAATTCACCGGCGGTTTAACGCGTGGTGTGTGGCGCTGGGTTAATGGGTGTGTCTGGTTAAAATTCTCTACATGGTTCGGGTCGGGCTCTGCTGCCTCATTAAGTGAACTCATGTAATGTTTGTGAACACTTGTACACCAATATACGTGATATTTAACTTTAGTCAACACTTGTACACTGAAATTTTATTTAAATTTGTTTTTTGCAGGGCGACTGATTTTGTTAGACTGAGCGGTACAGATTTGATTGTCGGCGTCCGTGATTGCGGTTGCGCTTATTTTTCTATTCCCTTTAAGCCGTTGGATGATTCGCCTATGTCTTTACGCGACGAGCGCAAGCAACAAAGCAGACAAGCTCTGCTGGATGCTGCGCTGACGCTGAGCAGTGAGGGTGGGCGTTCATTTGGGACGATCAGCTTGCGTGAGGTGGCGCGTGAGGCAGGGCTGGTGCCGACGGCGTTCTACCGCCACTTTCAGGATATGGACGAGTTAGGCGCTGACTTGGTTGATTTTGTCTCGGGCACGCTGCATCGCTTGCGCATGAGTCTGCAGGAAGGCTTTGCGATGTCTGCCTCGGCGTCACCCGTTGTGTCCGGATCATCGACGACCCGTAGCAGTATCGAGCGTTTCTTCCAAGCAATCTCCGGCCAGCCCAATCAATGGGCTTTCCTCGTGCGTGAGCGCTGGGGCGCGTCCTTGGTGGTGCGTCGTGCGATCGACAAAGAAGTCCGCTTCTTTACCGTCGATATGGCCGAGGATATGCAGAAGCTACCAGGCTTTACTCAGCTTGAGCTACAGGATCTGAGCAGCGTGTCCGAAGTGCTGGTGAATCTTGCTTTCACGTGGGCGATGCAGTGGATCACCCTGCCGATGGTTGATGAAGATACGTCGCTGGCCGAGCAGCAGGAGCAGTTGATCCAGCGCGCCACACGGCAGACGCAACTGCTGAACCGAGGCATCTCCAACTGGCAGAGCAAACCCGCCAAATAAATCACTATTTCTGATAAAAAAGACGCTGCTTAGATTTCCTAAGCAGCGTCTTTTTGACGTCCGCGCCGGATTATTTCTTTTCGGTACGGATCTTTTTGATGAGGAAGTCCACCACTTGCAGGGCTTTGCCGTCTTCACCTTGCACGACGTATTTGCCGTTTACGACCAGTGCCGGTACGCCATCAAGCTGGTACTGCATCGCCAGTTTTTTGGATTGTGCGACTTTGCCCGACACGGCAAAGGAGTTGTACAGGCCATTAAATTTAGTGGCATCTACACCTTGGCTTGCATAGAACGACGCCAGTGAGGATTGGTCAAACAGGCGCTGTCCTTTGACATGGATCGCTTCAAACAGCGGGGTGTGCACTTTGTCGGTCTGACCGAGCATATCCACTGCGTAGTAGCCACGTGCACTTTGTTCCCACGTTGGGTTCAGCGCTGCAGGGCTACGGACAAAGTTGACATCAGTGGGCTTGGTTTTGAGCCAAGTGGTGATAAACGGGTCAAGGCGGTAGCAATGCGGGCAGCCATACCAAAAAAACTCGCGAACTTCGATCTTGTTCGGTACGTCGATCGGGCCTTGGACTTTCAGTTCGGCGTAGTCTTTGCCCGCTGTATAAGGGTCAGCGGCAGTGGCTGGGCTGGAGCAGCAGGCAAAGGTTACGGCCAGTGCAACGGCGTATAGCGTATTAGGCACAGCAAGTTTTTTGGTGAAGATGGTCATGAAAGTCCTTTACATCCTTGGCTTAAAGTCGTTTGAATACAAGTGCATGATGCGAGTTTGAAACTGCGTGAGAGTGTTCTCTATCACGCGCGTCTCATGCCGTGCGCATGGCGGCTTAGCGCGTATGATTTTACAGCGCTAACATAGGATAATCATAGGCATAATTCAGTAGTTGATCTGTGTATTTGTGCTCCACAGTGTGAAGTTTTTTCATCAATTGCTTGGTTTACGGCGAATTTGTTTTACACTTAAGCCATAGAGATAAAGATAGTCGTAATCAGGAATTAGTGAACCATCATGACCACACTTGAAACCGCAGTAGATGCAGGTCAGTCGCGCATCGCCAATGTCGATCCGCAAGAAATTGCCAAATTTGAAGCCTTGGCCTCCCAGTGGTGGGATGCGACATCGCAGTTTCGTCCCTTGCATCAGATCAATCCGCTGCGCCTGAACTGGATCAGCGATCGGGTCGATGCTGCGCAGGGCTTGGCAGGTAAACGTGTGCTCGATGTGGGCTGTGGTGGCGGCATTCTGGCTGAGTCGATGGCGCGTCGCGGTGCGAATGTCCTCGGCATCGACATGGGGCTTGCCCCGCTGTCAGTGGGTCGGATCCATGCCGAAAAAGAAGGGGTGCAGGGCATCGAATATCGCCAAGTGCCTGTCGAGCAACTGGCGGAAGAGATGCCAGAGCAGTTTGATGTGGTCACCTGTATGGAGATGTTGGAGCATGTGCCTGATCCGTCCTCCATCGTGCGTGCGTGTATGAGATTGGTAAAACCGAACGGTTATGTGTTCTTTTCCACCATTAACCGCAATCCAAAGTCATATTTGTTTGCCATCATTGGTGCCGAATATGTCCTGCGCATGCTGCCACGCGGCACGCATGAATACTCCAAATTCATACGTCCGTCAGAGCTGGCTGGCTTTATCCGCGATGCGGGGTTGACCCTGCAAGAGATGACCGGCCTGCACTTTAACCCATTGACCCAGCACTATTGGCTGGCGCCCAATGTAGATGTGAACTATATGTTATCGACCCAGAAGAGTGTGCAATGAGCGCGTTAAACAATATTCAAGCCGTTTTATTCGATTTAGATGGTACGCTCATTGATACCGCGCCAGATTTTGTTCGTATTATTAAAGAGATGTGTCTAGAGGTCGGTGTTGCCGCCCCCTCAGATGAGATCATTCGCGTTCAGGTGTCGGAGGGTGCGCGCGCCATGGTCCGCACGCTGTACCCAGATCTGGCGGACGATAGCCCTGCGCTGATGAGTTATCGCGACGAGTTTCTGCGTCGCTATGAAAAAGATGTTGCGGTGCACAGCACCCTGTTTGACGGTATGGATTCGCTGCTGCGTGCGCTTGAAGCACAGCAGATCCCGTGGGGCATCGTCACCAATAAGTTTCGCAGTTTTTCAGTTGCGCTGCTTGCGGCACTGAATCTGACCGAGCGCTGCGCCGTGCTGGTCTGTCCGGATGATGTGGTCAAGCCGAAACCTGATGCCGAGCCGATGTATCTGGCGGCCAAGACCATCGGGGTCGACCCGGCGCACATCATCTATGTCGGCGACCACCCGCGTGATATCGATGCGGGGCGCGCAGCGGGGATGCGTACGGTATTGGCAGCCTATGGCTATCTGCCGCCGGATCGTGCGAACGATCTGCCGAGCTGGCATGCGGACTATATCGTCCATCATGCCAGCGAGATTCAGACGCTGTTGGCCGATCGACTGCAGCCTGGAGTTGCGCTGGGTTAAGTTTGCTGTGTGTACCTGTAGGGATATGAGGCATTAGGGGCGAGTGGGTCAAGTATTGCAGGTTCGGATATTTGCTACGCACTCGAAGTTATTAAGCATTTTGCTTAAAGAATGCGTAAATAGAGAAAGGACTGCACTATGTACTTGCCAATCGATTTAACGACGTATCACCCGGCTCCGAACCTGCTGGCAGGACGTGTCATTCTGGTCACTGGTGCGGGGGATGGCATAGGCCGCGCCGCTGCACTGGCCTATGCTCAGCATGGCGCTACGGTTTTGCTCCATGGCCGCACACTGACCAAGCTGGAAGCGGTCTATGACGAAATCGAACGTCGCGGTGGTGCTCAGCCTGCGCTACTGCCGCTCAATCTGACCACGGCCAAGCTTGACGACTACCTCTCGATCCAGCGGACCATCGAAGAAAAGCTCGGTCGACTGGATGGCATCCTGCACAATGCCGCGATGCTAGGCTCGCTGACCCCGCTGCAGATGTATGATCCGCAGGTGTGGGACGATGTGATGAACGTCAACCTGCGCGCGCCGTTTCAGTTGACCCAAGCGCTGTTACCCCTGCTGCGTGAGTCGCCCGATGCCTCGGTGATCTTTACCTCCAGCAGTGTCGGTCGCAAGGTCAAATCCTACTGGGGCGCGTATGCGATCTCCAAGCAAGGACTGGAAGGGCTGTCCAGTTTGTTTGCCGAAGAGTTGGTCAATACTACCAATATCCGTTTTAACTGTATTAATCCCGGTGCGACACGCACCCATATGCGTGCAGCAGCATACCCCAGCGAAGATCCAAAGACATTGCCCGCACCGGATGACATCATGGCCACCTACCTGTACTTGATGGGTGCAGATAGCAAAGGCCTGACCGGTCAGTCGCTGGATGTGCCTCGCGTTGAGTGGGCATAACCGGGTTTAATCGCGTCAGCAGCACGCCCACAGGGATGGCGTGGTGGACCAAAAGCATGCTTAATCAGAGCATGCTTTTTATATTGTAGGATCGGAAAACCCCGTACAGATAGATTTTAATGTGGACATACAGATGAAGCGACCGCGTTTTTTACCGGATAATTTTTCCCTGCTGTTGATCGCGGCCGTGGTGCTGGCCACTGTGCTGCCATGTCAGGGTGCTGTGGCGGTGAGTTTTGATCATCTGACCAATATCGCCATCAGCCTGCTGTTTTTCTTGCATGGTGCCAAGCTTTCGCGTGAGGCAGCGCTGGCCGGTTTAACCCATTGGCGTCTGCATCTCACGGTGTTGGCCTGTACCTTCGCCATTTTTCCGCTCTTTGGCCTACTGCTGCGCCCCGTCCTGGAGCCGCTGGTCACGCCCGCGCTGTATCTCGGCATTTTGTATATCTGCGTGCTGCCCTCTACTGTGCAGTCGTCGATTGCCTTCACCTCGGTTGCCCATGGCAATATCCCGGCCGCCGTGTGTAGCGCCTCGGCGTCAAGCATTATCGGGATTTTTATCACCCCGCTGTTGGTGGGTCTGCTGATCATGCCGCATGCGGGGGCGGGCGGTATCGATGCAGGCGCAGCAGTGCTACAGATCATCATGCTGCTCCTCGTGCCGTTTATCTTGGGGCAGATCGCGCGGCGCTGGATCTTTGGCTGGATACAGCGTCATCCGATCTTGGTCAAAGTGGTCGATCAAGGCTCGATCATCTTAGTGGTCTATACCGCCTTTAGCGACGCCGTGGTGGAGGGCATCTGGCATCAGCTGCCGCTGCCCGCGCTGCTCGGTGTCTGTCTGGTCAGTGCG